>NZ_JAIGQA010000172.1:0-16980 GCF_019733245.1 Streptomyces sp. WAC04114 | reverse complement strand
TTCGCGGGCAGGGGGGTGGCTGGAGCCGGGGGCGGCCGGATGTGGCGCACATCTTCGCGTTCTGGGAGAGCCGTGCCTTCTACGACTCCTTCATGGCGCGGTCCCACGACCGGCTCGCGTCGACGCAGGCGGGCACGTTCAAGGAGGCCCAGGCCAGACTTTTCGACTACCGCTTCGACGTGAAGACCGGTTTCGAACCGCGCTTCACGGACGCCGACCTGCTCCGGGTGGCGCTCTGCCGCGTCCACGAGGAAAGGGCCGAGCACTTCGTGCTGATGCAGGAGAAGGTCTGGAACCCGGCGATGGCCGGCTCGCCCGGCATGGTGCGGGGACTGTTCGGCGAGGCGCCCGGGAACGAGTTCATGGTGCTGTCGATGTGGCGCTCGGCCGCCGAGCACGGCAAGTACCGCACCGAACGTGTGGAGCGGCTTGCCCTGAGGGCTCAGACGGAGGCGGACGTGGCGGCGCTCACCGGGGACGTCGTGGACATGGAATCGAGCTGGACGGTCTGATTCCGAGCAGTCTTGATCGCTTCTCCGGACGCCGATACACGGGCCCTGAGAAACCGAGCGGGGGCGGACGGAGCCATTCCGGCCGCACAGGCGTGCGACTGGTGTGACCTGTGGTGCAGGATTCGTGTGACGTACGCCGTATGGGTGCGGGAGGAGTGCTCCACCGGACCTCACCCGATCTAGGGTCTTGGCATGGCACGACCACGGCGCATCGTCCTTGTCCGGCACGGCGAATCAACGGGCAATGTTGATGACTCCGTCTACGAGCGTGAACCCGACCACGCACTGGCGCTGACCGAGCGCGGTCGGCGGCAGGCGGAGGCGACGGGAGAGCAGTTGCGCGAGCGGTTCGGCGACGAGCAGGTCAGCGTCTACGTCTCCCCCTACCGCCGTACGCACGAGACCCTGCGCGCGTTCCACCTCGACCCGCGACTCATACGGGTACGCGAGGAACCCCGGCTGCGCGAGCAGGACTGGGGCAACTGGCAGGACCGGGACGAGGTCCGCCTCCAGAAGGCCTACCGGGATGCGTACGGCCACTTCTTCTACCGATTCGCCCAGGGCGAGTCCGGTGCCGACGTCTACGACCGGGTCGGCGGCTTCCTGGAGAGCCTGTTCCGCAGCTTCGAGGACCCCGACCACCCGCCGAACGTCCTCATCGTGACCCATGGCCTGGCGATGCGGCTGTTCTGCATGCGGTGGTTCCACTGGACGGTCGCGGAGTTCGAGTCGCTGTCGAACCCGGGGAACGGCGAGGTGCGGATGCTCGTTCTGGGGGACGACGGCAAGTACACGCTCGACCGGCCGTTCGACCGTTGGCGAGATCCCGAGCCGTACGGGATCACCGGATAGAGTGGCAGGGCGATGACCGCTGATTCCTCCCCCGACGTGCGCCTGGAGCGCGCCCTGGCCTGCCTGCGCGGACTGTCCGTCGGGGACGCCCTCGGCTCCCAGTACTTCGTGCCGGTGAACTACCCGCTGCTGAAGCGCCGCGAGGTGCCCTCCGGACCGTGGCAGTGGACCGACGACACGGAGATGGCCGGCTCGGTCGTCGCCGTCCTGGCCGCCCATCACCGCATCGACCAGGACGCCCTGGCGCATTCCTTCGCCGAGCACCACGACTTCGACCGGGGCTACGGTCCCGCGGTCAACCGTCTGCTGCGGCTCGTCCGCGAGGGTGGCGACTGGCGGGAGCTCGCCGCCGCGCTCTTCAAGGGGCAGGGCTCCTGGGGCAACGGCGCGGCGATGCGGATCGCTCCGCTGGGGGCCTGGTACGCGGACGATCCGGAGCAGGCGACCCACCAGGCGGAGATCTCGGCCTACCCCACCCACCAGCACCGCGAGGCCGTCGTCGGAGCCATGGCTGTCGCCGCGGCAGCAGCGTTCGCCGCCGCGCCCGAAGGGCCGCCCGGAGCCGAAGCCCTCCTCGATGGGGTCATCGACCTGGTACCCAAGAGCGCCGTGGGCGCGGGACTCCGCAGGGCGCGGGACATGCTCGACTACGGCGACCCGGGCACGGTCGCGGCGGTGCTGGGGTGCGGGCGGCGGACGACCGCCCACGACACCGTGCCCTTCGCCCTCTGGTCGGCGGCGAGGAGCCTCGGCGACTACGAGCGGGCGTTCTGGACGACCGCCCAGGTCGGCGGGGACGTCGACACCACGTGCGCCATCGTCGGCGGCGTCATCGCCTCGGGGAAGGCGGGGGCGCCGCCCACCGAATGGGTCGAGCGGACGGAGCCGCTCCCGGACTGGGTGCCCACGTCGGCCTGACGCAGGACTCGCACCCCGTTCGGAAACTCTCCGTACATCCTGGGAACTCTCCGTGATCGCCCGTCCGTTGTTCCGACATCCGCTGTGTCAGCCGTCGGGGCGTGCACACGCCGGACGTCCGTGTTCGTGGAGAGGGGGTGGCCGTGGAGATTCTGCTCGCTGTTCTGATCCGCTGGTGCGGCGCTGTCGCGCGTCGTGCGGGTCGCTCGAGAGTGGCCGCGCTGCCAATCTCACCGTCCGTCCCTCGCTTGCGACCCGCCCCTCCGCAGTCGAGCACCAACTGGCCCGGCAGCCGCCGGCGGGCCTGTGCTGCTCCCGCCGGCGAGGCGCCGGAGCCGGTTCGCGGTGCTCCTGCGTCAGCCGAGTCCCGGTCCGGCAGAACCGGAGAGTGCCTCCAGGTCGCTCTTGCGGACCCGGATCACCAACCAGGCTGTGGCCAGGGCGAGGACGGCCATCGCGGCGGCCGGGATGAACGCTGTCGAGATGCCGTGGGCCAACACCTCGTGCCCCCACGGCGCGGGCAGCTGGTGCGTCCTGGCGAACTCCGCCTTCTGCTCCGCGGACCCCTCGGCCATGAACTGCGGAAGCTGCTTCTCGGCCTCGTCCTTGGTCGCCGTGCCGAAGACCGTCGTGAGGATGGACAGGCCCAGCGATCCGCCCACCTGCTGTGTCGTGTTGAGCAGCCCGGAAGCCGCGCCCGCCTCGTGCGGGGCGACACCGGAGACGGCGGTGAGCGTCAGCGTCACGAAGTTCAGCCCCATGCCGAAGCCGAACACCAGCATCGGGCCGAGGACGCCACCGACGTACGAGCTGTCGGAGCTGATGAGTGCCTGCCAGGCCAGGCCGGTCATCGCGAGCGCGGAGCCCACGACCATGAAGGGCTTGGGGCCCAGCACCGGCAGGAACCGCTGAGACAGACCGGCGCCGAGCGCGATCACGACCGTCACGGGAAGGAAGGCGAGGCCCGCCTGGATCGGGCTGTAACCGAGCACGTTCTGCACGAACAGCACGATGTAGAAGAACATGCCGAACATCGCCGCGGCCAGGCTCAGCATGATCACGTACGTGCCCGAGCGGTTGCGGTCGGCGAACATCCGCAGTGGGGTGATCGGCTCCTTGGCCCGGGATTCGATGATTCCGAAGGCGAGCAGCAGCAGCATGGCGGCGGCGAAGGACCCGATGGTGAGGCGGTCCTTCCACCCCTCGTCCGCGGCGCGGATGAAGCCGTAGACGAGGGACGCCATGCCGGCGGTCGAGGTCACGGCGCCCGCGATGTCGAAACGGGCGGAGTGCCGTTCGGACTCGCTGATGTAGAGCGGGGTGAGCACGGCTATCAGCACGCCGATCGGCACGTTCACGAAGAGCACCCAGCGCCAGTCGAGCCACTCGGTGAGCATGCCGCCCGCGAGCAGGCCGATGGCGCCACCGCCGGCGGAGACCGCGGCGAAGACACCGAAGGCCCGGTTGCGCTCCGGTCCCTCGGGGAACGTGGTGGTGATGAGCGCCAGCGAGGTGGGCGAGGCGATCGCGCCCCCGACGCCCTGCAAGACCCGGGCGGCCAGCAGCTGCCAGGGTTCCTGGGCGAGCCCGCCGAGCAGCGAGGCCAGGGTGAACAGAAGGATGCCGGTCATGAAGACCCGGCGCCGTCCGAGGATGTCACCGGCGCGGCCGCCGAGGAGCAGCAGGCCGCCGAAGGTGAGGGTGTAGGAGCTGACGACCCAGGTGAGGTCGGTGGTGCTGAACTCGAGCGCTTCTTGAATGTGCGGGAGTGCGATGTTCACAATCGTCGCGTCGAGTACCACCATGAGCTGGCAGGCCGCGATGACGGTGAGCGCTATGCCGGGGCGTCCTTGGCGGCGTGCCGCGCCTGGCTTCTGATTTTGGAGCAATGGAGAGGTTGTCACTATGGGTCCCCCACGAGTGCATTAGTGAACGCTGGCGTTCACTGCCGCGTCAACGGTAGTGAATCCCCGACAGTGAACGCAAGCGTTCACTTAAGACGTCGTCGGTCGGTGCGTCCCCCTGTGTGGCCGTCCGGCGCGTCCCCCATCCCCGGAATGCCCGCTTCCTCTGCTCGTTGGAGAGAGTCAGATGGTTACCCCCAGCTGGGCGGATGCCCCCGCTCAGACTGCCGCCCGCCGCCGCGGCGCGGTCCTCGAACGCGCGATCCTCGACGCGGCCCTCGATCAACTCAGCACCGTCGGCTGGAACGGCCTGACGATGGAGGGTGTCGCCGCGGGCGCCCAGACCGGCAAGGCCGCGGTCTACCGGCGCTGGCCGTCCAAGGAGGATCTCGTCGCCGACGCCCTGCGCGCAGGGCTGCCGCAGTTCGACGCGGTTCCGGATGAAGGAAGCGTTCGCGAGGACCTCTTGGCGCTGTGTCTGCTGGCCCGTGACGCGATGTTCTCCCGCCCGGGTTTCGCACTTCGCTCCGTGATTCACGAGTGCGATACGGCGCAGGCCGAACGCTTCCATAGCGTGATCTTCGACGGGGTCGTGGAGCCCACCATGAAGATGTTGAGGGAGGTCATCGACCGCGGGATCAAGCGCGGCGAGGTGCGCCCCGAGGCTGCCAACAGCTATGTCTTCGACGCCATACCGGCCATGATGATGTACCGCTCCAAGATGTGCGGCTGTGAATGGCAGGACAACGAAGTCGAGGAGATGATCGACCAGTTGATGGTTCCGCTGCTGCGGACACACGGCGTCTGACGCTGCCGGTTGCGCGGGTGGTGTGCGAGTTGAGCGACGGCCTCCGCCGCGACCTGAGGATGCCCGACGGGGGTTCTCGAGATCAGGGAGGCCGCCTTGACGGACCGGGGTGTCGCGGGCGGTTCCCGGCGGCGTAATCTAAGGGCGCCATGCCGTACGAACCGCCTACTCACACCGTCGAGCGCTCCCTTCGCGCCACGACCGGAGCGAAGATCGTTGCAGGTGTCGACGAGGTGGGCCGCGGCGCGTGGGCCGGTCCCGTCACCGTCTGTGCGGCGATCACCGGACTGCGCCGTCCGCCCGAGGGGCTCACAGACTCGAAGCTGCTCACCATCAAGCGACGCACCACCCTCGCCGAGGAACTGCGCACCTGGGTGACGTCGTACACACTGGGTCATGCCTCTCCGGAGGAGATAGACGCTCTGGGGATGACGGCCGCGCTGCGGCTCGCTGCGGGGCGTGCGCTGGACGCACTGCCCGTGCGTCCCGACGCGGTCATCCTCGACGGCAAGCACGACTATCTCGGTGCGCCCTGGCGGGTCCGCACGGTGATCAAGGGCGACCAGTCGTGCGTGGCGGTCGCGGCGGCCTCGGTGATCGCCAAGGTCCAGCGCGACAAAATGATGGCCGAACTGGGTATCGACCATGCAGACTTCGGTTTTGCGGACAACGCCGGGTATCCATCGCCCGTGCACAAGGCCGCACTGGCGGAGCGGGGCCCCACCCCCTACCACCGGTTGTCGTGGGCGTATCTTGATGCGCTGCCCCAGTGGCGGCACCTCAAGAAGGTCCGCAGCTGGGCGGACGGAAGTGTTCCGGAGATCGAGGGGCAGCTCGGCTTCGATTTCTGACGGTTTCGTTCGCGCACATGCGCCACCCGCCGACGCGGGTCGTACCAACGTTTGATAAATATCAACCCATGCCTCTCATTCCCGAGGAGCCTCAGATTCACGAGAGTGCCCAGGGTCCCCGCGCCACTCCGGCCAGCAGCCGTACCGCGCCGCCCGTGCAACGGACTCCGCGCGATGTGGCCACCAAGCCCGCTCCGTCGGGCCCCGCTGCCGGTGCCGCCGCTCAGGTCACCCCGCAGATCCAGCTGATCCCGGCTTCCGTGGAGGGGGCGCTCGACGCCGCCGAAGAGGCCGTGGACCTGCTCCTGGACTCCGGTCGTGCCCCCGGCGACATCCTGGTGATCACGACCGGGGAGCAGCACCCGTGGGCCGCCCACGAGCTGTCCTTCGGCGAAACCTCCTACTGGGCCCAGCACGACGCCGGCGACGACGTTTTCTACACGGACGTCACCATCGCGGCCCGCGCCGCGTCGCGTCCGGTGGCCGTGGTCGCCGTCAACGGCGGTCCCGAGGACGCTGCTGTGAGCGCCCTCTCCCTGGCTCACTCCCGGGCCGGTGCCCTGCTGATCGTCTGTGGTGACCCGCAGCGGATCAACTCGGTGCTGGGCGCGGGTGTCTGAGCCTGTGCGGTAGCGCCCGGCAGGGCGCTGGGGGATGACTTCAGGCGCCGCCTCGCGGCGCCGCCCGGCGGGTTGTTCACCGTGCCCGAAAGGGTGGGGGGTGTGCCCGCGCCGGCCCGCGGAGCGATTCTGCGGCCGTGGCGGACCGCCTTTCGTGCGGCTCGTTCAATGCAGAGTCGGACGGCCCCTTGCGGCCCATTGCCGGGGCCTCCTCCGGCCCGTTGTCGGAGTCGTGGTGTGCTGCGTGACGAAGTGTGGTCCCGGATCCCTGTGGAACGGCCTGTCCGGGACTCAGCGGGCCGCCGCTGCGCGGCGCAGTACCTCGGAGGCGCCGCCGGTGCGCGGTATGGGCGGCGGTGCCTCCGACGTGGCGAACGGCTCCGGTGCGGACGCCGAGTGAGGGCGACGACCGCCGCGGCCCTCACCCAGGACCTGCCAACCGTCACGGGTCAGCGTGATGTACGCCCCGCAGCGCAGTCCGTGCAGGGTGCACGCGTCGCGCAGCCCCCACATCCACGCGCCGTCCTCCTCCGTCCAACGCGCGTCGCCCTCACGGCAGTAGAGCAGGACCGCGGTGCGCACCGGCGCGCGGCGCCGCAGGTCGTGCGGGATGACCCGGCGCAGTTGCGCGAGCAGCGCGTTGCGGAACATCCAGCCGTCGGCAGGAGCCGCACGGCGCACGAACGAGGCGCTCGCCCTCAGCCGCTCGTCCGGGTCGAGCACGGCGATGACAGCCGTCGCGGGCTGCGGGTGGTGCCGGGCGTGCAGTCCGCTGACGATCTCACGGGGGTTGCGCAGGAGTGGGATCCCGGCGGCGGCCCATTCCGCGGGTTCGAGCAAACGGTTGGCGGAAGCAGCGGACGTCGACGCCGCTGCCGAGGCCGGAGCGAATCCGAAGGTCACGGTCCTCCCTTCGGCTACGCGCCCACACTGCGGGCGGGGTCGGATTCCTGGGAGCGCGCACCGCAGCAAAGCCCTACCGGAGCGGCCGGCGAGCCGTGCGGGAGCGGACTTCAATTCTTCCTGTCGAACTTGGATGCGGCAACGAGCAATTGAGGCAGCCGACCGTTATCAGATGATGCGCGGCTAATATCCCCACCGCGTGTGTCGCCGGACCGCCCATGGGGCGTTCGAGCACGACACGTTCGTACGTCATGGGGGTGTGCGGCGTCCAGAGGCGTGCCCCGACTTCCGTACGGCGTCAGCCCTGCACAGCCAGCACCAGCGGCAACACCCCCTGTGCGCCGGAGCGTCGGAGCATGCGGGCCGCGACCGCGAGAGTCCAGCCGGTCTCCGTGTAGTCGTCCACCAGGAGGACCGGCCCCTGGGCTTCGGTGAGCGCGGACGCGAGGGCGGGTGGCACGGCCAGAGCCCCGTCGAGCGCCTTCAGCCGCTGGGCGCTGTTGCTCCGAGCGCCCGGGAATGCCTCGCCGGTGTACTCGACGGCGCCCAGCAACGGCAGCCGCCCGATCTCGGCGATGCGTGCCCCGAGGGAGTTGATCAGCTGCGGACGCGTGCGCGAGGCGACGGTGACGACGCCGGCCGGGCGCGGCCCGCTCTCCGGAGCGCCCGGGGCCCAGCCGCCGGGACCCCTGGCCCAGTCGGCCAGCACATCCACCACGGCTTTCGCCACGTCGTCGGGCACGGGCCCGTCGGGTGCCTGGGGTGCGAGCATGGGCCGCAGCCGGTTGCCCCACCCGATGTCCGACAGGCGCCCCAGCGCGCGTCCCGACGCGGCCTGTTCGCCGGCCGGGATGCGTCCCTTGAGGTCCACTCCGATCGCCGGCAGCCCGGTGGGCCACATCCGTCGGGGCTCCACCTCGACACCGGCCCGACCCAGGTCCACGCGCGCGGCGTCGAGCGCCTCCTCGGACATGTCGGCGGCGAAGCGCGGACCGGCGCAGTTGTCACAGCGGCCGCACGGCTTGGCGGCCTCGTCGTCCAGCTGGCGCTGCAGGAACTCCATACGGCAGTCGGTCGCCGACGCGTACGCGCGCATGGCCTGCTGCTCCGCCTCGCGCTGACGTGCCACCCACGCGTACCGCTCGGCGTCGTACGTCCACGGCTGCCCGGTCGCGATCCAGCCGCCCTTGACCCGCTTGACCGCCCCGTCCACGTCGAGGACCTTGAGCATGGTCTCCAGGCGGGAGCGGCGCAGCTCCACCAGAGGCTCCAGGGCGGGGAGCGACAGGGGCTTCTCGGCGTGCCCGAGGATGTCGAGTGTGCGGCGCACCAAGTCTTCCGAGGGGAAGGCGAGCGACGCGAAGTACTTCCAGATCGCTTCATCCTCCTTGCCCGGGAGCAGGAGCACCTCGGCATGCTCCACACCGCGCCCCGCGCGGCCCACCTGCTGGTAATAGGCGATGGGGGAGGAGGGTGAGCCCAGGTGCACCACGAAGCCCAGGTCGGGTTTGTCGAAGCCCATACCGAGCGCCGAGGTGGCGACCAGTGCCTTCACCTTGTTGCCGAGCAGATCCTCTTCGGCCTGCTGGCGATCGGCGTTCTCCGTCTTGCCCGTGTACGACGCGACCGTGTGCCCCCGCTGCCGGAGGAAGGCGGTGACCTCTTCGGCGGCCGCCACGGTGAGGGTGTAGATGATGCCGGACCCCGGCAAGTCGTCGAGGTGTTCGGCGAGCCAGGCCATCCGGTGTGCGGCGTCCGACAGCCGCAGCACGCTCAGGCTCAGGCTGTCCCGGTCCAGCGGACCCCGCAGCACGAGGGCGTCCGAGCTGCCGCCGGTGCCGAGCTGTTCGGCGACGTCAGCCGTCACGCGCGCGTTGGCCGTGGCGGTGGTCGCGAGCACCGGCACGCCGGGAGGGAGATCGGCGAGCATCGTGCGCAGCCGGCGGTAGTCCGGACGGAAGTCGTGCCCCCAGTCGGAGATGCAGTGGGCCTCGTCCACCACGAGGAGCCCCGTGGCGGCCGCGAGCCGGGGAAGCACCTGGTCACGGAAGTCCGGGTTGTTGAGCCGCTCAGGACTCACCAGGAGGACGTCCACCTCCCCCGCCGCGATCTCGTCCTGAACGGCGTCCCACTCCTCGGTGTTGGCTGAGTTGATGGTCCGGGCGTGGATGCCCGCCCGAGCCGCCGCCTCGACCTGGTTTCGCATGAGGGCGAGGAGCGGCGACACGATCACCGTCGGGCCGCTGCCCCGCGCCCGCAGCAGCGAGGTCGCCACGAAGTACACCGCGGACTTGCCCCAGCCCGTGCGCTGGACGACCAGGGCACGGCGCCTTTCGGCGACCAGCGCTTCGATCGCCCGCCACTGGTCCTCCCGCAGCCTGGCCTCTCCCGAGACGTCCCCGACGAGACGGGCGAGGACCGCGTCGGCCGCCGCCCGGAGTTCCGCGTTGCTCGTGTGCTCCATGCGTTCCATACAACAGGACGGGACTGACATCCGGAGCCGCGCACCGGAACCTGTGGACGCAGCGATTGTGGGGTGACGTGTCCCTGATCGGACTTATCCACAGGCCAAAGCGGAGGATTGGATTCCGCGAGATCGTCTTCGCATGACGAACCACAGCGAAACGACCGGATCCCCCGAGAACGGCGACATCACCGGGCCCGCGGCGCAGAGCGGGCACAAGAAAGATGGAGAGGAGAGGAAGGGGGGCAACCCTTCCGGGCCTCGCGCTTCCAGCCCCGTCTCCAGCCCCGCCTACGGCAGTCACAGCGACGAGCACCAAGTCACCCTGCGCACTCCGGCCGAACTGGCAGACGCCCTGCCGTACCTGCTCGGATACCGACCCGAGGACAGCATCGTCCTGGTCGCGCTGCACGACAGGGACGGGCGCGGGCGGTTCGGAGGCCGGGCCCGGCTCGGTATCCCCGCGAACGCGGACGACTGGCCGTCCGCAGCTCGGCAGCTGTCCCACGGCCTCGTGATGGGCAGCGAGCGCCGAGGAGCGCGGCCCGAGTCGATGGTCGCCTTCCTGTGCCAGGAACCGGAGAAGGGAGAGACCGGCAGGCAGGTGATGGAGCGACTGAGGCCCCTGGCCCAGAGGCTGCGCGTCGAGTGCGGTTCCCTGGACGTGGTGGTGGTCGAGGCGCTGTGCATCTCGGAAGGCCGCTACTGGTCCTACTGCTGCGACAACGCGGCATGCTGCTCCCCCGAGGGAGCCCCCATGGGCCTGCCCGGCACCTCCGTGCTGGCCGCGGCGGCCACCTACGCCGGTATCCAGGTGCGCGGCACGCTGCGGGAGCTCCGGGCCCGGCTGCTCCCCTGGGAGAGCGCCGCGGCACTCGAGCAGGAGGCCGCCCTCGACGCTGCCAGCATGGCCCTGGTGCCGAAGATCCTGGACGACACGGGCCGTGTCTCCGTGGCCGACGAGACGCTGGAACTGGCCAGGAGGATCCTGGGCCGCCTCGCCGAGGCACAGCCCGCCTCCGGCATGCTCCTGGCGGATCTCCGCGACGACGAATTGATCGGGCACGACGAGGCCGCCCGGCTGATCCTCGGCCTCCAGGACCGAGCGACCCGCGACCGCGCTGCCGAGTGGATGGAGGGCGACAAGGCCGGACACGCCCTTCGCCTCTGGAGGACACTGGCTCGCCGCTGCGTCGGGCCCTACGGCGAACATGCCGCCGCGCCGCTCACCCTGGCCGGCTGGGTGGCGTGGTCAACCGGCGACGAACTGGAGGCCCGAGAAGCCCTGGCCATGGCCCTGGGCGCCGATCCCGACTACCTCTTCGCCCGCCTTCTGCACCAGGCGTGCAATGAAGGTCTCGACCCGGAGTCGATCCGACGCTGCCTGCGATCGGAGCGCGAAGACCGGGGGCGCGGGGTGGCCGACCTCTTGGAGCCGCGGCCGGCTGGGGATGAGCCCACTGCGCGCGAGACGTCGGCGTCCGAGACCGAGCCACATGACAGGCGTTCGCCGGCAGGGGCGCCGTCCGACTCCGGGCCATTCGGTAGGCCGTCACCCGCAGTGGCGCCGCTGCCCGATTCCGGGGTCCTCGGGAAGTCCGCGCAGGCAGCGGTGGCGCCCGGTTCCGTGGCCATCGGGAAGTCCGCGCAGGCAGCGGTGGCGCCCGATTCCCTGGCCCTCGGCAAGCCCTCCCCATCAGCGATGACGCCCGAGGCCGGATCACCCGAAGTGCCCTCACCGGCAGCGGTGCCGGCGCGTCGTCGCCGACGCCCCCGTCCTGCCGGCACCACCCGCGCAGCGTCCGGACGTACCGGCGTGGACGACCGTGACAGGGGAGCTCGGTCTCCCCGTAGGCGCACGTCGGCGGACAGCACGCACCCTGCCGGTGCTACCGAAAGCGGTCCTCGCCCGGAGCGTGCCACGACGGCGAGCCCTACGCGGTCCGGCAGCGCGGGAACGGCCGGCACGCGGACGCGTTCGTCCAAGAAGGCGGCCATGCCCTGCCGGGACACGGGCCAGGATGCCGTACCGCCCGGTCGCGGCGGGGGCGACCAGGAGTGAGCCACCGTCGGGCGACCTCGATGCGCAAGGCAACGGGCGACGGGCGTGACTCGGAGGACGCCCCCACCGTTCACCTGAGTGGCGGAGCGGTTGGACAGGCCGTGATGCCGTACCACCCCCGCTCCGCCGGAGCCCTCCGGCCACGGCGCCGAACACGATCGAGGCGCACTGAGCGCAGAGGAAGCCTCCTTATGCAACAGCCGACTCCGCCCGCTGCCTCCGATGACCGCCGCCTCCCGGGTGGGTCCCCGCCAGGCCTGAGTTCGAGTATGGGCGCGCCCTGGGCCGGAGTACCGGGGGTGGGGGAGCAGGTTGTCCCTCCGCGACCAGGGGCACGGCTCGACGGCTACGGGCCGAGATTTCCCGGCAGTACAGCTGACGCCTCCGCACCCACCGGTCCCGACTCGCGCTCGCCGTCCTCACCGGGGCCGGGCCGGTCATCCCTCCGATGGACGGTCCAGAATCGTTGCCCTGGTGCGGGTTCGGGGTCCGGGGCGATCCCACCGCCCACTGCTCACGGACGCACTCCGACACCCCCGGGGTACTCGTCGTCACCCCCGCCCCGGGGTGCCAAGGTCCCCGGACTGCGCTGGTCCACCGACCTGCCACCCGCCCACACCGCGATGATCTGCGTCGCCCTACCCGGTCTGGCCATCTCGACCGGCGAAGGGCAGCTGACCGGTCGCGGGCTGGAGGGGTTCTACCGTGCCGGGCGGCGCGTGCTCTCTCGGTGCGAGATCCGCGTCGCCGGACGAGAGCCCCTCGCGGTGCAGGCCCGGATGGTCTCGGCCGACCGCGCCAGGTTTGTGGGCACGCTCCGCGCGTCACCGCAGACCGGCCCGGACCCGGACGTGATCGTGGAGCGCGACCGCTTCGCGGACGGCACGGAGCGGATCACGCTGCACAGCGCAGCTCCCCGCCCGCTGCGGTTGCCGGTCGAGATCGTCCTGGGTACCGACCTGGCCGATCTCGGGGCGATCGCCTCAGGCAGCGCGGGTCCCGAACTGTCCGCCAGCGTTCACGGCTCGGGCCTGCGCTGGTCCTGCGCCGCCGGCAACGCGTCCGTCACTGCCGAACCGCCTCCGTCGGACGCCCTCGCCTCGGCCGGCCTGCTGCGCTGGGAGCTCGACCTGCCCCCCGGCGGTAGCAGGACCGTGGAACTGCGGGTGCGGCCGGACGGCGCGGGGCCCCTTAGAGCCGCCGGACGAGCGGCGACCAGCCCCCTGGCCGCGGCATGTGCGGAGGGTGACGACCCCAGGGCTCCAGCTTTGATGCGGACGAGCATCGAGGACCTCCAGGCCCTCCTCCTGCGCGACTCCGCGCACCCCGCCGACACCCATCTCGCGGCCGGCGCACCCTGGCGCTGCGGTCTGGCCCCCGCCGATGCGCTCATCGCCGCCAGGATGGCGCTGCCGCTCGGCACCGGCCTTGCCGCCGGGACGCTTCGGATCCTCGCCCGGACCCAACTCGCCGGCCCCGGAACGCAGTCCGGAATGGTCCCCGGCCCCAGACGGGACGCAGGGCCGCACCTGCCGCCGCAGTGCACCGGTACAGAGGCCACGCTGCTCTTCCCCGTCCTGCTCGCCGAGGCCCGCCGCTGGGGCCTCCCCGACCAGGAGACGGAAGAGCTGCTGCCCGCCGCCGAGCGCTGCCTGGCATGGCTGCGCACCACCGTCGGCGACGGCATGTACCTGCGCGACCCGAACCCGGGCGGGCCCATCCGCTGTGAGACACAGGCTCACGCCCACCGCGCCGCACTGCTCGGCGCCGATCTGCTTGACGCCTGTGGCCGGGCGGGGGGAGCGGCACTCCGGGAATGGGCTCAGGCCTTGCGGACCGCGTTCGCACGGGACTTCTGGGTGGAGGACCGCGGGGGCGGCCGGCCCGCGGCAGCCCTTGCCCCGGACGGCAGCCTCGTTCCCCACCTCGGCGCGGCAGCCGTGCACCTCCTCGACACCGGCCTGCTGGGCGGGGGCGAACTGGCACCCGGCCTGCTCGACAAGGTCCGGACCGAGAAGCTTGCCCGGCTGCTCGGCGGCCCGCTCATGGATTCCGGGTGGGGCCTGCGAGGACTGGGCGCGAAGGAACCCGGATTCAATCCGTTCGGCCACCGAGCAGGAGCCGTGAGGATCCAGGAGTCGGCCGTCGCCGTCGCCGGACTGGCCGCCGCCGGCTATGAGAAGGAGGCGAGCTCGCTGCTGCGTGGCGTGCTGGCGGCAGCCGAGACCTTCGCCCACCGGTTGCCCGAGATGTACGCGGGGGAGCAGCGCACCGCGGGGAGTGCTCCGCTCCCGCACCCGGCGGCCTGCCGCCCCGCGGCGACAGCAGCGGCTGCCGGAGTGCTGCTCCTGACCACCCTCGCCGGCATCCGCCCCGACGCCCCGGCCGGCACGGTCACCCTGCGCCCCCTGCGTGGCGCACCCCTCGGGGAGATCGGGTTCACGGGACTGCGCGTGGCGGGCGCCCCGTTCTCCGTGCGGGTGAGTCGGCTGGGCCTCGCCATGGTCGAGGAGGCGGCCGACGGACTGCAACTGGGGGTCTGACGTGCGACGACGTGCGAATTCAGGACCAGGTGCCCGGCCGCGGAGTCCGTACCCGACCGAAGTGGATCAGTAAGGGAAGCGACCGAGGAAGGGAGTGTTTATCGTCAGGCAGACGACTATGATCGCCGCATGCCCTACGACCCGTCAGCGTTTCCGCCCTTCGCCGTCACCGTGGACCTGGTCGTGCTGACCGTGCGCCGCCATGCTCTGTGTGCGCTGGCGGTACGCAGGGGCGAACCGCCGTTCCAAGGACGTTGGGCGCTGCCCGGCGGCTTCGTACGGGCCGACGAGGACTTGGCGCAGGCCGCGGCTCGTGAGCTGGCCGAGGAGACCGGACTGAGCGTCCACGACCCGTCCGTCCCGGCTCAGGACAACGGCGCTCATCTGGAGCAGCTCGCCACCTATGGAGATCCCAAGCGGGACCCCAGGATGCGGGTCGTGAGTGTCGCCCACCTCGCTCTCGCCCCCGACCTGCCCGCGCCGAGGGCCGGCGGAGACGCCAGCAACGCGCGCTGGGCCCCGGTCGAGGAGCTGCTGCGGCAGGGCGGGTACGGGAGGGACGCCGAGCCGGTGGCGCCACTCGCCTTCGACCACGCACAGATCCTCGCGGACGGAGTGGAGCGCGCCAGATCCAAGATCGAGTATTCCTCGCTGGCCACCGCTTTCTGCCCGCCCGAGTTCACCGTCGGGGAACTGCGCCGTGTCTACGAGGCGGTGTGGGGCGTGGCGCTCGACCCGCGCAACTTCCACCGCAAGGTCACGGGCACTCCCGGTTTCCTCGTTCCCACCGGTGGGACGACAACCCGCCAGGGCGGACGCCCGGCCCAGCTCTTCCGCGCCGGTGGCGCGACGCTGCTCAACCCCCCGATGCTGCGCCCCGAGGTGTGAGCGGCGAGCCCGCTGTGTGCACCTGCCGTGGGCCTCGCCAGGCCCGGAACCGGACCCGCACGCAGTCCGGTCGCGGGTGACCGTCCTGCCCGAGGCGGCCTCGAGGTGCCCGAAAAAGCGGACATAGCGCGCTATCTTGCTACGGGTGATCCAGGCCTTCGGACTGACCAGCAACCCGCGCAAAGGGCGTCCGCCCGCAGCCGACGACGTCTCCTTCGAGGCGCCGGCGGGCCGCATCACCGCACTGCTCGGAGCGCCGGGCGCGGGCAAGACGACGGTTCTCCGACTGATGCTCGAACTGCAACAGGGGCGCGGCATCACCCACTTCCGGGGCCGCCCCCTGCACCGCATCGCCCATCCGTCACGCGAGGTCGGCGTGCTGCTGGGCGACGTGCCCGGGCATCCCGCCCGCACGGTCCGGGGTCATCTGCGCATGCTGTGTGCCGCCGCGGGCGTCCCGGTCCGGCGTGCCGACGAAGTCCTGGAGTCCGTCGGGCTCGTGAGCCTGCGCGAGGAGCGCCTCGGCACCCTCTCCCGCGGCATGGACCGGCGCCTCGGCCTGGCCTGCGTCCTCCTGGCCGACCCGCACACCCTCGTCCTCGACGACCCCGCCGACGGGCTCTCCCCGCGTGAGGGCGCCTGGCTGCACGGCATGTTGCGCGCCCACGCCGCCCAGGGCGGCACGGTTCTCTTCACGACGTCCGACCCCAAGGGGGCCGCGCGCACCGCCGACCGGGTCGTCACCCTGGAACAGGGCAAGCTCGTGGCCGACCAGGAGGCCGCGGAGTTCTCGCGCACCCGCCTCCGCCCCCGAGTCGCCGTACGCAGCCCGCACGCGGCCCGCCTGGCGGTTCTCCTGGCCAAGCAGGCCCGCACCTCGCAGCGCTCCGTCGAAGTCGTCCGAGAGGGCGGCAACCGCCTTTCGGTGTACGGCGGTACGTGCGCGGACATCGGCGAGATCGCGTTCCGTCACGGCATCGTTGTCCATCAACTCGCCGACGAGATTGGTGACATGGGGCCCGGCGCGGGGGGCAGTCCGCCAAGCGGAGTGTCTGACGGAAGCCGCGTCGACGCAGGGCGCATCACCGATGCACACCAGACAGCCCTCGCACCCCGGCCCGGAGAACAGGTCTCCCCGCTCGATTCGTCGAGACCGTCCACGGCGCACGCCGCGGTCCCCACCACCGAGTCACGCTCCGCGCCTGCGCCGGCGTCCCTCCCAGACACGCTGGAATCGTTCACGGACGAACCCTCTCCCTCCACAGGAGATCCGACAGCCCCCGCGGCGGAGCCGCCGCCCACACCCGAACCGGAATCCCGCCCGGACGCGCCGAAGCCGGTCACGGTCACGCCGTCTCTGTCCTTCGGGCAACCGCAGCTGCCCTACGCCGAGCTGGATGAGCTCGTGGGTGCATCCTCGGCCGATCACCCAGGCGACGGTTCTCCGGCGGCGACCGCAGCCTCGCCGCGCAAAGCGCCGCGCCCCGCCCGTGCCCGCACGTTCCGCACGCTCGACGCGCTGCCTCCTCTGCCGCCCGCGGCGCTCGGCGCGGGACTGCTCGGCGCGCTGGCCTTCGGCGACGAGTTCCGCCACCCCGCCCTGGCTGCGGACCGCGGCACCGTGCCCCGCCGGCTGGGGCTGCTGACCGCCAAAC
>NZ_JAIGQA010000171.1:0-17017 GCF_019733245.1 Streptomyces sp. WAC04114 | reverse complement strand
TCGTACGGCTGGGCGCATCGTAGGGGGCGGGGTGAGGGGGCGGAACGCGGTCGATGCACGCGGCGGTACGGGCGGCGAACCGGTTGACGGCCCGCTGGGCGTCGAAGGTCCGCGCGGGCACGGAGTTCTCGGCGACGCATCCGGCCGTTCGGCGCTCCTCGCGGGCGCGCCCGCGAGGAGTTCGAGGAGGCGCAGCGCCTGTCGGCCGGTCAGGAGGACGCGGTGGCACGCCGGTTCAGGGCGGCGTCGACCGAGGGTCCGCCGAGAGCGGGCTGGTCCTCGCGGCCGGGCGGGTCGGCGATCCCGCGCCGTTCGCGAGGGGCGAGGACGCTGACGCGCCGTCCGGGCGGCCGAGACGGTCGAGCGCGTCACCGGGACGTCCGACCTCGTCCCCGGCACGCCCGTCACCGGAAAGATCCGGGTCGTGATCAACAAGGCCGGCAACGTCGTGTCCGTCGGCCGCAACTGAGCCCGTTTCCGAGAGGCGGAGCATGCACATCGAATACGACCGCGAGAACGACACCGCGTATGTCTCGCTCGTCGCGCACGTCGCGGACGGTGCCGCCGTCCGGCAGATCCCCGTCGACGGGGTCGGGGCGGACGCCGAGGTGTTCCTCGACGTGGACGCGTCGGGGCGGCTGCTCGGCATCGAGGTGATCGGTGCGGGCGCCGCGCTGCCGGCGGAGGTACTGGAACGGCCCTCCGAGGGCTGACGCCGGATCAGGCCGGGCGTGGCCGGGCCAGCCACCGGGCGACCGCTTCCGAGATCGGCTGCCCGGTGTCCAGCTCCACGAAGCCGAACTGGCCGCCCTGGTTGCATTCGAGGAACCACCAGAAGCCGACCTCGTCCTCCGCGAGGTCGAAGGCGGCGTAGGCGAGCCCCGCCCTCTCGACGTAGTCGTGCACCGACTTGCGGATGCGGCCGGGCACCGGGACCGGCTCCCAGGTGTGCTCGGTGTCGCCGTAGCGTCCGTCCACCTGGTCCGGCTCGGCCTTCTTCCGCGCCGCGAACAGCCGGCTGCCGACGCAGGTCAGGCGGATGTCCGCGTGCTTGGGGACGTACCGCTGGAGCAGTGTGGGGCCGGCCGCGACACCGGAGAAGTCCGAGTCGGGTCCGATCAGGGTGGTGGGCAGGTCCATCGGGGGTTCGCCGGGCGGCGGACCCGAGGCGGACTTCACCACCACCTCCCCGTACTCCTCGGCGAACTGCCGTGCCAGGCGCGGGAAGGTGGTGATGACCGTCGGCGGTACGGCGAAGCCGCTGAGGTGGGCGGTTCTCAGCTGCCACGGTTTCAGCCGGGCCCGCTCCGCGTCACGCGGGTGGTTCATCCAGCGCGCGGACGCCGAGTAGAGCATCCCGAACAGGGCCTGACGGGTCTCGGCGGTGAGCCACGCGGAAGGCTCGTCCGCGTGCGCGGCCGGCTCGCCGGGCCTGCGCACCCAGACGGATCTCAGACCTCCCATGCTGACCACATGTCCGTTCGCCGAGAGGAGCCCCTCGAAGTCACCGTGCGTGTAATGGGCGGACAGCAAGGTGCCGACCGGCAGGTCTGCGGGGTCCAGCCGCAGGACGGGCACTTCCGCCGCGTGCAATCTGGTGACGACCAGGTCGGCGGTGACGTCGTCCTTGGCCGTGAGGATCAGTACGGTCATGCCATCACAGGCGTCAGTCGTCGAAGTGCGTCTTGGAGCCCGCGGTGGACGCCGTCGTCCCGACCGCCAGCAGGAGGTCCGGGTCACTGGCCGCCGGACGGCCGTCGGGGAGCACGTTCAACTGGAGCGCGTCGTCGAAGCGGTAGGGCGGTGGCACCGCCGTCGGAAGTGACGTGGGTCGCGCGTAGTTGAGGGTGAACGGTCGCACTCGATGCCTCCGGGTTCGCGCACTGCCCGCATGTGGAGCCCGGCGGGTACCCCGCACGAGGACGCGTTCATCACGCCTCATCCACATCACCGGCATTACGTCGTCCAATTCCTTCACTACTTACACACCGAAAGTGGCGCCGGATTCGTCACAGGGGTACGCCTGAGGCCGTTCGGGTCGGCGGACAAGGTCATACGGCGGGGGTGGACCGGGCCGGCGTCACTCGCCCTTGCCGCCGCCCGGGTTGCCGTTGCCGACGCTCCCCTTGCCCGTCGTCCCCCTGTTCTGGGCCTGGCCCGCCCCCGCTCCGGGATCGGCTGCGACGTCGCCGGGCCTTCCCGGAGCGCCGGATCCGCCCGGCGCGGCCGTGGGCCGCGCGAGCCGTTCGGCGCAGTAGGCGTCGACCTGGCCCTCGCCGCCCGCCGCGGCGACGAGCCGCTGCCAGGCGGTCGCGTCGAGCGCGGCTCCCCGGCCCTCGACCCGTTCGTAGGCGCGGCACTGGGCGGCGGTGTCCTGGGCGGATGACGGGGCGTCGCCCCGTCCCGGGCCGTCCGAGGGGGCCCGCGTGGCCGGGTCGCCCGGCCGGGCGGGGGCGGGCGCCGAGGAAGGCGTCTCCCCGCCGGTGCCGTTCGCGGGCGAGCCGACGGAACCGATGGCCGCGACCGCGACTCCGCCCAGGGCGATGCTGGTGAACACGGCGGCAACCGTGGTCTTCACGGGGCGGCCCCTGCGCCCCGGCGCGGGCAGCCGCCAGTCGTCCCGGTGCCGGGTGCGCGCTCCGTGCGCTCCCGCGTCGCGGGCGGTCCGGAAGGCGGCCACGGCCCGGTGCTCGCCCTCGGGGCCGGGGTCGTCCGCGAGGAGGGCGGCGGCCAGGGCAGTGTGCAGCGCGGTGTCGTCACGCGGGTCCCACGGGCCGGCCGCGGCCCCGCCGGGGTGCACACGTCGGCGGCCCGTCGCCCCGCCGCGGCTCAGCCGATCACCCATGTCCGTTGTCCGTTCCTGCCTGAGCTGTTCGAAGGGTCCGCAACGCCGGCCCTGGACGTCGGCCTGTCCGGCCACTGACGTCGTGGCGGACGTCGACCTTCCAGCGTCTTCGGCGCGTCATCCGTCACACCCTCGCCGGCCTCCGCGTCGCGACCGAGCTGGCGGGCGAGGCGTTTCAGGCCCCGGTACGTGGCGGTGCGCACCGCGCCGGGGCGCTTGCCGAGGACGCGCGCGGAGGCGGGGCCGTCCAGGCCGACGACGACGCGCAGGAGCACGGCCTCGGCCTGGTCGCGCGGCAGCCCGCGGACCAGTTCCAGGGCCCGAGTGGTGGAGATGGTCTCCAGGGCCTGTTCCTGGGTGCTGTGCGGGCCGGGCAGATCCAGGACGTCCTGCTCGATCGCGCCGGGCCGGGGACGCGATCGCTGGCGGCGCACATGGTCCAGTGCCCGGTGCCGGGCGATGGTGGCCGTCCAGCCGCGGAAGCCGTCCCCGTCTCCCTTGAAGCGTCCGAGGTCCCGGGCGATCTGCAACCAGGCGTCGGACGCCACGTCCTCCGCGTCGTCGCCCACCAGCCCGCGCAGGTAGCCGAGCAGGGCAGGCTGCACGAGCCGGTAGGCGACCGCGAAGGCCGCCTCGTCACCCTGCTGGGCCCGCTCCACGGCCTCGCCCAGCTCACAGTCCTGGGCCTGCGCGTAGCGCGTTTGCCGTTCCTGACCCACAGACCGTCCTCGTTCGCACCGGGGTTCATGGCGAGTCCGTGCCGGCCGACGCGCTCCGTTCGCTGCGGCACCCTCATGGAGACCAGCGCGCGTACTCACAGAAGTGTCACAGCGCACCAGAGGTCCCTCACATCACATCGGGTCCCGGGTGACGTTCTGCGTGGGCCGCGCGCTGTGTGAGTGACCGCCCCACACCACTCTCCGTGCCGCCCCTGACTCCCCCCGGGAGCGGGACGGAGAGGGACGGGGGGCCGGGCTCCGCCCACTGCGCGGAGCCCGGCCGCCCCCGGCGCGGCGGTCTTGCGGGCGAGGGCCGGGAGGAACTCGCGCCAGCCATACGACCGGGGCGGCCCGTGCCGCTACGAGCCGTGCCCGCCGGGCCGGCTCCTCAGGCGGAACCCCGGCGCAGCAGGACCAGTTCGGCGTTCATCTCGGCGAGGAACCGTACGACCACGTCCAGTTCATCGGGGCTGAACCGGCCCCGGGCCGCGTCGGTGCTCCGGGCCAGGGGACGGAAGTAGTCCCGGGCCACGGCCCGGGCCGTGTCGGCGTAGTGCAGGTGCACCACGCGGCGGTCGCCGGCGTCCCGGACCCGGCGGATGTGCCCGGCCCGCTCCAGCCGGTCGAGACAGGCCGTCACCGCTCCGGACGTGAGGTTGAGCTGCTTCCGCAGACGGCCCGGTGTCATGGGCTCGCCCCCCGCGTCCGGGTCGGAGTCCGCGTCGAGGATCGCGATCAGGGCCTGCACGTCGGTGAGGTGCAGGCCCTGCTCCTGGGCGAACTCCTGGGCGATGCGGTTGAACTCGCCGTTCATCCGGCGCAACAGAACGGCGAAGGTCTGCAACCCGGTCGGGTCGTCCGCCGGAAGAGATGCCGTGGGTGCACCGGAGCCGCTCATGCCCCCAGCCTAGTATCTCTCAATGATTGAGATACTTTATGAGTGAGCTACTTCTCCCGTGGCTCACTTCCTACGGCTTGGGATGCGCATGAGAACCGCACAGCGTCGGGCCCGGTGGCTCGTACCGCTCGTCCTGCTCCTCGTCTGGCTGGGGGTGGGCGGGACACTCGGCCCCTACGCGGGCAAGCTCGGCGAGGTCGCCACCAACGACCAGGCCGCCTTCCTGCCACGGAGCGCCGAGTCCACGCGGGTGCTGGACGCCCGCGCCGCCTTCGACCGGTCCGAGACCGTTCCGGCCATCGTGGTCTGGACGGCCGGCGGGGCCCGGTTCACCGAGGGCCGGCAGGCCGAGGCCACCCGGGCCGTCGCCGCGCTCGCCGGGAAACCCGGCGTCGTGGGCCGCCCGTCGCCCGCCCTGCTCTCCGACGACCGCGAGGCGATACAGGCCGTCGTCCAGCTGGAGCCCGACCTCGGCGACGAACTGCCCACCGTCCTCGACGCGGTGCGCGAGGCGGCCCGGGCCGTGCCGGACACCACGGCGCGGATCGCCGGGCCCGCGGCCAGTCAGGCCGATCTGTCGGACGCGTTCGCGGGCATCGACGGACTGCTGCTCGGCGTGGCCCTCGGCGCCGTGCTGCTGATCCTGCTGCTGGTGTACCGGAGCGTGCTGCTGCCGTTCCTGATCATCCTGGGGTCGGTCTTCGCGCTGGGCCTCGCCTGCGCGGTGGTCTACGCGCTGGCCGAGCGGGACGTGGTCCGGGTCGACGGGCAGGTCCAGGGCATCCTGTCGATCCTGGTGATCGGCGCCGCCACCGACTACGCCCTGCTGCTCGCCGCGCGCTTCCGTGAGGAACTCGCCCTGCGCGGGGACCGCTTCGGGGCCGCGGTGGCCGCCGTACGCCGCTCGTTCGGGGCGATCACCGCCAGCGCCGCCACCGTCGCGCTCGGGCTGCTGGCCCTGCTCGCGAGCGACCTCACCAACAATCGCGCCCTCGGGCCGGTCGGCGCCATAGGCATCGGCTGCGCCGTGCTCGCCACCCTCACCTTCCTGCCGGCCGCGTTGGCCCTGCTGGGCCGTACCGCCTACTGGCCGTCCCGGCCCAAGCCCCCGGAGGAGTCCGGGGAGGGCACCGGCGTGTGGCGCCGGGTCGCGAGGACGGTCAACGGCCGGCCGCGTCGGACCTGGGCGGTGACGGCGCTCGGGCTGGCCGTCTTCGCGGCCTTCTCGCCCTCCCTGTCCTCCAAGGGCGTGCCGCTCGACGAGATCTTCGTGAACGACGCGCCCTCGGTGACCGCGCAGGCGACGCTCGGCGCGCACTTCCCCGGCGGCTCCGGCAACCCGGCCGTCATCATCGCCGACTCCGGCAAGGCCGCCGAGGTGACGGCCGCCGCGCGCGGCACCGAGGGCGTGGCCTCCGCCGGAGCCGTCTCCGCCTCCGGCCGTCCCGGGGCGGGCGAGCCGCTCGTCGTCGACGGGCGCGTGCGCATCGACGCCACTCTGAAGGCCGCGGCGGACAGCGACGCGGCGAAGGAGACGGTCGAACGGCTGCGCGCGGAAGTCCACGCGGTCTCCGGGGCCGACGCGCTGGTCGGCGGGTACACGGCGCAGCAGTACGACACCCAGCAGACCGCCGCCCGGGACCGGACGGTCATCGTGCCGATCGTGCTCGCCGTCATCCTGCTGATCCTGATGCTGCTGCTGCGTTCCCTGCTCGTGCCGGTGCTGCTGGTCGCGACCGTGGGACTCAACTTCCTGGCCACGCTGGGGGTGTCGGCGCTGGTCTTCCAACATCTGCTCGGGTTCGGCGGCACAGACGCCTCGGTGCCGCTGTACGGCTTCGTGTTCCTGGTGGCGCTCGGCGTCGACTACAACATCTTCCTCATGTCGCGGGTCCGGGAGGAGGCGCTGGTGCACGGCAACCGGCAGGGCGTGCTGCGCGGGCTGACCACCACCGGCGGGGTGATCACTTCGGCGGGTGTGGTGCTCGCCGCGACATTCGCGGCCCTGATGGTGATCCCGCTGGCGTTCCTGGTGCAGATCGCGTTCATCGTCGCCTTCGGGGTGCTGCTCGACACGCTCGTGGTGCGCTCCCTGCTGGTGCCCGCGCTGATGATCGACATCGGGCCCCGGGCGTGGTGGCCGAGCGCCCTGGCCCGCCGGAGCCCGGAAGGGGGCGGGGCCGGTACTCCCTCCGGCTGAACCGCCGCCGTCGCCCGTGTCGTGCATCCGCCGAGGGCCCCGGGCGGGAACTGTTCGCGTCAGGGCCGGCCGTGATCCGACAGCACGGCGACGGCGTCGGAGGACGGAGGCACGACCATGACGACGGACGGGCAGCGGCTGCACTGCCTGGTCACCGGGGCGTCCGGCTACATCGGTGGACGCCTGGTGCCGGAACTGCTGCAGGAGGGCCACCGCGTCCGGTGCCTCGCCCGCTCCCCCGGCAAGCTCCGCGACCACCCCTGGGCGGCGCACGCCGAGGCGGTCCAGGGGGACGTCACGGACCCCGAGTCGGTCGCCGCCGCGATGCGCGGGGTGGATGTCGCCTACTACCTGGTGCACGCCCTCGGCTCCGGCTCCCGGTTCGAGGACACCGACCGCGCCGCCGCCCGGATCTTCGCCGAGCAGGCCCGGGCGGCCGGCGTACGGCGGATCGTCTACCTCGGCGGCCTGACGCCGCGTGACGTCCCCGAAGGGGAGCTCTCCCCCCACCTGCGGTCCCGGGCCGAGGTGGGGCAGATCTTCCTCGACTCGCCCGTGCCCGCGACCGTGCTGCGCGCGGCCGTCGTCATCGGCTCGGGCTCGGCGTCGTTCGAGATGCTGCGCTACCTCACCGAACGCCTGCCCGTCATGGTCACCCCCAGCTGGGTGCACACCCGCACCCAGCCCATCGGCGTGCGGGACGTGCTGCGCTACCTCGTCGGGTCGGCGACCATGCCGGACGACGTCGACCGGGCCTTCGACATCGGCGGGCCGGACGTCCTCACCTACCGGGACATGATGCTGCGCTACGCCGCCGTCGCCGGACTGCCGCGGCGGTTCATCGTGCCGGTCCCGGTCCTCACCCCCCGGCTGTCCAGCCACTGGGTCGGCCTGGTCACGCCGGTGCCCGCCTCGCTCGCCCGGCCGCTGACCGAGTCGCTGCGGCACGAGGTCGTCTGCCACGAGCACGACATCGCCCGGTACGTGCCCGACCTCCCGGGCCGGCCGCTGCCGTTCGACGAGGCGCTGGCGCTGGCACTGCGCCGGGTGCGGGAGGCGCAGGTCTCCACGCGCTGGTCCTCCGCCTCGGTGCCCGGGGCGCCCAGCGACCCGCTGCCCACCGACCCCGACTGGGCGGGCGGCAGCCTCTACGAGGACGAACGGCAGCGGCCGGTCGACGCGTCCCGGGCCGCGCTGTGGAAGGTGGTCGAGGGCATCGGCGGCGACAACGGCTGGTACTCCTCCCCGCTGGCCTGGGCGATCCGGGGCCGGCTGGACCGGTTCGCGGGCGGGGTCGGGCTGCGCCGCGGACGGCGGGACACCGAGCGGCTGAGGGTCGGCGACTCGCTGGACTTCTGGCGGGTCGAGGAGATCGAACCGGGTCGTCTGCTGCGGCTGCGCGCCGAGATGCGGCTGCCCGGCCTCGCCTGGCTGGAGATGTACGCCGAGACCGACGAGGCGGGCCGCACCCGCTACCGCCAGCGTGCCCTGTTCCATCCGCGCGGCCTGCTGGGCCACGCCTACTGGTGGAGCGTCGCCCCATTCCACTCCGCCGTGTTCGGCGGCATGGCGCGCAACATCGCGCGGGCGGCGTCCGAGGGCACGAGCGGACGCCGGGGCGGGTCGCGCATCCGACGGGCCCGTGAGCGGCGAAGTGCCCGGGAGCAACGAACGAAATCCGCACCACCGCACCAGGAGTGACGCCATGACCGTCGCAGTCGTCCTGTTCACCTCGGACCTGCGTCTGCACGACCACCCGCCCCTGCACGCGGCGCTGAGAGCGGCCGACGAGGTGGTGCCCCTGTTCGTCCGCGACCCCGCCGTCCACGCCGTCGGTTTCGACGTGCCCAACCGCGCCGCGTTCCTCGCCGACTGCCTGGCCGACCTCGACTCCTCGCTGCGCCGGCGCGGCGGGCGACTGGTCGTGCGCACCGGGCCGGTCACCCGGGAGGTCCGCGCGGTCGCCGCCGCGTGCGGGGCCACCGAGGTGCACATGGCGGCGGGGGTCACCGGCTTCGCCCACCGCCGTGAGGAGCGGCTGCGCAAGGAACTCGACGCGGACGGTGTCGCGCTGCGGGTGCACGACCGGGTGGTCACCGCCGTCGCGCCGGGGGCCGTGACCCCGCAGGGCTCGGACCACTTCGCCGTGTTCACGCCCTACATGCGCCGCTGGTCGAAGGAGCCGCTGCGCGACCCCCTGCCCGCCCCGCGTGCGGTGCGGGTCCCCGAGGCCGCGCGCGGCGAGGAGCTGCCGTCCCGCGCCGGGGTGGCGGACGTGTCCCCCGATCTGCCGGCCGGCGGCGAGTCGGCGGGGCGCGACAGGTTCGCGCGGTGGGCGGACAACGGCCTGGCCCGGTACGAGGAGGGCCACGACGACCTGGCCGGTGACGCGACGTCACGCCTGTCGCCGTACCTCCACTTCGGGGCGCTGTCGCCGGTGGAGGTGGTCCGGCGGGCCCGGGCGAAGGGCGGAGCCGGGGCGGAGGCGTTCGTCCGTCAGCTGTGCTGGCGCGACTTCCACCACCAGGTCCTCGCGGCCCGGCCCGAGGCGTCATTCCGGGACTACCGCTCCCGGGACGACCGGTGGCGGGGCGAGGAGGACGCCGCCGAGGAGATCGCCGCGTGGCGGGAGGGCCGCACCGGCTACCCGGTGGTCGACGCGGGCATGCGCCAGCTGCTCCACGAGGGCTGGATGCACAACCGGGCCCGGCTGCTGGTGGCGAGCTTCCTGACCAAGACGCTGTACGTGGACTGGCGGATCGGCGCCCGGCACTTCCTGCGGTTCCTGGTCGACGGCGACCTCGTCAACAACCAGCTCAACTGGCAGTGGGTCGCCGGCACCGGCACCGACACCCGCCCCCACCGCGTCCTCAACCCCGTCCTCCAGGGCAAGCGCTACGACCCGGACGGCGCCTACGTACGCCGTTGGGTGCCCGAACTGGCCGACGTCGGCGGCGCCGCGGTGCACGAGCCCTGGCGGCTGCCGGAGGACGAGCGGGCCCGGCTGCGCTATCCGGCGCCGCTCGTCGACCTCGGCGAGGGCCTGGCCCGCTTCCGGCAGGCCAGGGGCCGCGACTGAGAGTCCGGTCCGCGAGGGAGGGCCCGGTTCCGAACCGAGAGCCACGGTCCGCGGCCGAGCGCCCCGTTTCCGACCGAGAACCCGGTTTCACCCCTGAGAGCCCGCCATCCGGCGCATCCGAAACGACCCCGTCCGGGGAAGCACTGATGTGCGGATGACCGGAAGCGAGAAGGGGTTGCGCATGCTTGGACGGCGGCCGACGGTGGCCGGACCGGCGGAGACGAACCACGCCCCGCTCACCGCTCCGGGGGCCACCCGCGCCATGGAGGCGGTCCTGGAGCGGGTGCTGGAGGCGCGGCTGCGGCAGGCCCGCGACACCGACGCGGTGTTCGCCCTCGACATGGCCGACCGCCTCGCCGCCTATGTCCGGCGGGGCGGCAAGCGGCTGCGGACGGCGTTCATGTGGTGCGGCTGGCGGGCCGCGGGCGGCTCGGGCGACGCGAGCGCGGTCCTGCGCACGGGGGCCGCCCTCGAACTGCTCCAGGCCTGCGCCCTCATCCACGACGACGTGATGGACGGGTCACCGCTGCGCCGGGGCGCGCCCGCGATGCACGTGGACTTCGCCCGCGGTCACCTGGCCCGCGGCCCGGGCGGGTCCGCCGAGTCGGCTCACGGACACCCTGCCGGCCGCGCCGGCGGGTCCGCCGAGTCGTTCGGGACGTCGGCGGCCGTGCTCGCCGGCGATCTGGCGCTGGCGTGGGCGGACGACCTGCTGACGGAGACGGCGCTCGCCTCGCCGCACGGCCCGCGGCTGTTCGAGGAGTGGCGGGCCATGCGCACCGAGATGGTCGCCGGGCAGTACCGCGACCTGCGCGCGCAGGCGAGCGGCTCGTCCGGCGCCGAGGAGGCGCTGACCATCGCCGTCCTGAAGAGCGCCCGGTACACGGTCGCCCGGCCCTTGGCGCTGGGCGCGTCGCTGGCCGGTGCCGACGCCCGCACCCTGGGCGCGCTGCGGGCCGCCGGACGCTGCGCGGGGCTGGCCTTCCAGCTGCGCGACGACCTCCTCGGCGCGTTCGGGGACCCGGCGCTGACCGGCAAACCGGCCGACGAGGACCTGCGCGCCCGCAAGCTCACCCCTCTGCTCGCCGTCGCCGTCCGGCTCGCGGAGACCACCGGCGACCGGGACGCCGCCGCCGTGCTCGCCCCGGACGCGGGCGCCCGGCCCGGACACACCGTCGAGCGGATGCGGGCGGCGCTGGAGCGGACGGGCGCCCGGGCCGAGGTGGAAGCGAGGATCGCCGACCTGGCGGCCTCCGGCCTGCGGCATTTCGAGGCGACGGGCGCCGCGGCCGGCGTACGGCGGGAGTTCGCCGCGCTGGTCGAGCGGGCCTCGGGTGTGGCCCCGCAGCAGGCGGAGGAGCTCGTATGAGGACGGTGGCGGGGCCGACCGACCATGTCGTCGTGGTGGGCGCCGGCCTGTCCGGACTCGCCTGCGCCCTGCATCTGCTGGGCGCGGGCCGCCGGGTCACC
The DNA here is from genome assembly GCF_019733245.1 of Streptomyces sp. WAC04114. Classification (NCBI taxonomy): domain Bacteria; kingdom Bacillati; phylum Actinomycetota; class Actinomycetes; order Kitasatosporales; family Streptomycetaceae; genus Streptomyces; species Streptomyces sp. WAC04114. The sequence goes on along the minus strand of NZ_JAIGQA010000171.1, from coordinate 5,806 downwards.
CTCGTCGAACGGGACGACGGCCCGGGCGGCAGGGCCGGGCGGCTGCGGCTCGGCGACTACCTGGTGGACACCGGGCCCACCGTGCTGACCATGCCCCATCTGGCCGACGAGGCGTTCGCGGCGGTCGGCGAGAGCCTCGACCGGCACGTCGAGCTGCTGCCGCTGCACCCCGCGTACCGGGCGGGCTTCGCGGACGGGACCTCGCTCGACGTGCACACCGACGGCGACGCCATGGAGGCGGAGGTGCGGCGCTTCGCCGGACCGGCGGAGGCAGCGGGCTACCGCAGACTGCGGGAGTGGCTGGAGCGGCTGTACCGGGCCCAGATGCGCCGCTTCATCGACACCAACTTCGACTCTCCGTTCCAGCTCGCCCACCCGGACCTGGCCCGTCTCGCGGCGCTCGGCGGCTTCGGCCGGCTGGACGCCCGGATCGGCCGTTTCCTCTCCGACGCCCGCCTGCGCCGCGTCTTCTCCTTCCAGGCCCTGTACGCCGGGGTGGCCCCGGCCCGGGCGCTCGCGGCGTACGCGGTGATCGCCTACATGGACACCGTGGCCGGTGTCTGGTTCCCCAAGGGCGGCATGCACGCGCTGCCCCGCGCGATGGCGGACGTGGCCGCCGGGGCCGGTGCCGAGCTGCGCTGGTCGGCCGAGGTGAGCGCGCTGGAACGCTCGGCGGGCCGGGTGCGGGCCGTCCGTCTCGCCTCGGGCGAGCGCATCCCGTGCGACGCGGTGGTGCTGACCTGCGAACTGCCCGCCGCGCACCGGCTCCTGGGCCGGGCCCCCCGCCGTCCGGTACGGCTGCGGCACTCGCCCTCCGCGGTGGTCCTGCACGCCGGGACCGACCGCACCTGGCCCCACCTCGCCCACCACACCCTGTCCTTCGGCGCCGCGTGGGAGCGCACCTTCGACGAACTGACCCGCGCCGGAACGCTGATGAGCGACCCGTCCCTGCTGATCACCCGCCCGACCACGCACGACACCTCCCTGGCGCCGCCCGGCCGCCACCTCCACTACGTCCTGGCACCCTGCCCCAACACCGCCGTCGGCCCCTCCGCCACCGCCTGGCGCGACCTCGGCCCGCGCTACCGCGACAGCCTGGTCGCCGAGCTGGAACGCCGCGGCCTCGACGGGTTCGGCGACAGCGTCCAGCGGGAGCAGCTGGTGACCCCCCTCGACTGGACGGCCCAGGGCCACGCGGCGGGCAGCCCCTTCTCCGTCTCCCACACCTTCGCCCAGACCGGTCCCTTCCGGCCGCGCAACCTCGTCCGCGGCGTGGACAACGTGGTGCTCGCGGGCTGCGGGACCACACCCGGTGTCGGCGTACCGACCGTGCTCATCAGCGGGAAACTCGCCGCCGCCCGCGTCACCGGCGACCGCACCCGGGCGGCCCGGGCGAACCGGCCCCCGGACCGCCGCCCGACCACCCCGACCGGAGCAGGTGCCCATGACCCGTCGTGAACTGGACGCCGCCGGGATCACCGACCCCGGCCTGCGCACCGACTACGGCGTGTGCCGGCGGCTCAACGCCCGGCACGGCCGGTCCTACTTCCTGGCCACGCGCCTGCTGCCGCTGGAACGCCGTTCCGCGGTGCACGCGCTGTACGGCTTCGCCCGCTGGGCCGACGACATCGTCGACGACCTGGACCGGCGCCTGACGCCCGACGAGCGGGACCTGCTGCTGAAGCGCCTGGAGGGCGACCTCGCCCACGCCCTGCGCACCGGCGGCGGGACCGAGCCGGTGGTCCGGGCCGTGGCCGACACCGCCGAACGCCACGGCATCGAGGTGGACCTGTTCGCCGACTTCCTCGCCTCGATGCGCGCCGACCTCACCGTCACGGACTACCCGACCTACGCAGACCTGCGGGCCTACATGCACGGCTCGGCCGCGGTGATCGGACTGCAGATGCTGCCCGTGCTCGGCACGGTCGTCCCGCGCGAGGAGGCGGTTCCGCACGCGGCGGCCCTGGGCGTGGCGTTCCAGCTGACCAACTTCCTGCGGGACGTGGGCGAGGACCTCGACCGCGGTCGCGTCTACCTGCCCGCCGACCTGCTCGCCGCCCACGGTGTGGACCGGCCGCTCCTGGAGTGGAGCAGGCGCAGCGGCCGCGGCGACCCGCGCATCCGCGCGGCACTCGTCGCCGCCGAGGCCCTGACCAGGGACGTGTACCGGGACGCGGAACCGGGCATCGCGATGCTCGACCCGCGGGTGCGCCCCTGCATCAGGACCGCGTTCACGCTGTACGGCGGCATCCTCGACGCGATCGCCCGGCACGACTACACCGTGCTGCACCGCCGGGCGGTGGTACCCCGCCGGCGCCGGGCGGCCACCGCCGCGGCCGGTGTCCTGAAGGTGGCCCGCGCGCGGTGGCAGGCACCGTCCGCGGCGGACCACGCCGCGCTGGAAGGGAAAGGACCGGGCCGTGGCTGACCGGGCGGACAAGGCACGCTGGACCTCACCGCTGCGGCGGCGCCGCGGCCCCGGCTGGGCGGAGCAGACACCCACCTGGCGCGCGGCCCGGCCGGCGCTGATCGCCGACACCCTCAAACGCGCGTCCGCCCGGCCCTCCGGCAACTGGTTCGTGGCCGGCGCCTCCCGGCAGGTGCGCCCCGGCAGCCCGTACGGCAGGACCGTCGGCGGTCTCGAAGTGGTGCTGTGGCGCTCGCGGTCGGGCGGCCTGCGGGCCGGTCCCGGGGCATGCCCGCACCTCGGCGCACCCCTGCGGGACAGCCGGGTGGTGTGCGGCACGCTGGTGTGCCACTGGCACGGACTGGCCCTGGACGGCTCCGCGTTCGCCGACTGGCAGCCGTACCCCGCTCACGACGACGGGGTGCTGGTGTGGGTACGGCTGGACGCGGTCGGCGGTGAGGAGCCGTCGGAGCTGCCCGTGGTCCCGGACCGTCCCGCACCGGGCAGCGGGGTGGACGCCGTGTACACGGCGGTCGGGCGGTGCGAGCCGCAGGACGTGGTGGCCAACCGGCTCGACCCGTGGCACGGCTCGTGGTTCCACCCGTACTCCTTCGTCGATCTGACGGTGGTGAGGGAGCCGCGGGGCGACGAGGACGACGACGCCTTCGAGGTAGACGTCTCCTTCCGGGTGGCGGGCCGTCTGGTGGTGCCCGTACGGGCCGAGTTCACCGCGCCGGAGCCGCGCACCGTCGTCATGCGCATCACCGACGGCGAGGGCGCCACGTCCGTGGTGGAGACCCATGCCACGCCCCTGACCGCCGCGGGCGCCGAGCGGCCGCGGACGGCCGTGATCGAGGCGGTGGTCGCCGCTTCGGACCGGCGCGGCTTCGCTCTGGCCCGGGCCGCCGCCCCCGTGCTGCGCCCCCTGATGCGGCGCACCGCCGGGCGCCTGTGGCGCGACGACCTCGCCTACGCCGAGAGGCGCTGGGAGTTGCGCAGCAGCGGGCGGTTCCCCGGCTGACAGGACCCCGCCGGACGGGCCCGCGCGGAGCGGCCCGGGCCCGTCCGGCGGCCCCGCGTCACCGGCGTACCCGACGCTCCGCGAGCCCGGCGAGTGCCCGCAGCACCCGGGAGCGGCCCGCCCGCGGCACGGTCCACAGCACCTGGCCGCGCACACCCCACCCGGCGAGCAGTGCGTTGGACGCCAGGAAGCCGGTGGTGGCGGCGCGTTCCATCAGGGCCACGGGCAGGTCGCAGCGCAGCCCGTCGCCGGCCAGCGTCAGCCACGGGTGCGGGGTCCGCACGGTGGGGCGCAGGTGGTGGGTGCCGACCGGGAAGAGCGGGCAGTCCGCGCGCCACTCGTGCCGGGCGTCCACGACGCGCGCCTCCCGGGTCTCCGGGTAGATCCGCCGCAACTGCCCGAGCATCGCGTCCTGCACGCCCTCCCGGTCCGCGCCGGGGCCGACGGCGTAGGCGTGCAGTTCCACGACCGAACCGCTGTTCTTCGCGGCCCAGCGGGCGGCCTCTCCCTCGTAGCGTTCCAGGACGCTGATGTTGTCGAGGCCGTCGTAGCCGCTGGTGCCGAGGAAGCCGGGGCGGTCGGCGTTCACCGGCCGGTCGAGCCAGAGCCGCGAGACGAGGAACGGCGGGGCGGTGCGCAGGGCGTCGATGCCCTCGCGCCAGGGGGCGGTGCCCAGGCCGGGCGAGGCGGCGACGACCCCACGCAGTCCCCCGGTGTCGAGGGCGAGCACCACCGCGTCGTGCCGGTCGGTGCCGGTGCCGGTGCGCACCTCGGCTCCGCCGGTGCCGGCGGGCTCCACGCCGAGTACGGCCGTGCCGGTGCGGACGGTCGCGCCGAGGCGCTGGAGGTAGTCGCCGAGCGGCTCCCACAGGGCCTGCGGGAACGGCTCGTCGGGCACGTCGAAGAGCAGCCCCTCCGAGGAGCCGAGGAAGTAGATGTGGAACATCAGCATCAGCTCGGCCGCGGACAGTTCGCGCGGGTCGGCGAAGAAGCTGCGCGAGAACACCTCGAAGGCCAGATGGTGCGCGGCCTCGGGGAAGCGGATGCGCTGCAGGAATTCGGTCGCGCCGACCCGGTCGAAGCGCGCGTACACGTCGGGCACGCGCACGTCCGTCAGGGGCAGCGCCGCCCGCGCGTCCAGGGCGGCGAGGTCGCGGTGGCCGAAGGTGGGGCTGAGGGCGACGAAGCCGAGGGCGCTGAGGGGCGGGGTGCGTGGGACGCGGGCGAAGCTGTCGGTCAGTCCGCCGCTGTGCCGCAGGGGATAGTCGGGCAGCGGGGTGAGGCGGTCCAGGGCGGGGTCGGTGCGCCGCAGCAGGCCGCGCAGGTTGTAGTACTGGCGGAAGAACGCGTGGAAGCCGCGGCTCATGGTCACCTCGGAGCCGTCGGCCAGCCGGGTGGGGTACCCGGCGAGGCGACCGCCCAGGGACTCCTCGCGTTCGTAGAGGGTCACCCGGGCGCCGCGTTCGGCCAGTCCGGTGGCCGCGGCGAGTCCGGCGATGCCGCCGCCCACCACGGCGACGGACGGCGCGTCCCCGGCCGCGAACCGGTCACGGCCGGGCGCGGGCATCACGACCTCGGCCTTGCGGTCCCGGCCGCGGCGGGCGGCCGTTCGCGGGGGTGTCGGGCGGCTCATCGGCCGGCCTCCCACGCCGTGGCCACGAACGTGTGGGTGATGCCGGTCTGCCACCCGGCGAGGGGCAGGGCCCGCGCGCCCGTGAATCCGGCCCGCGTCAGCCGCCCGGTGAACTCGTCGGCGGTGTCGAAGTCGAGCACGCTGTGCCACAGGTGGCGGTACAGGTCCCGGTCCCCGGTGAGCGTGCCCGCAGGGATGATCACTCCCTGGCAGACGGCCGTCCACAGCGCCCGGTGCGCGGGCGAGCCGCCGAGGCTGTACTCGTGGACGGCCAGGCGCCCGCCCGGCCGCAGCAGCGTCCGGACCGTGGCGAGGACCGCGTCCGGGTCGGAGACGTTGCGGAACAGGTAGGCCGCGAAGACCGCGTCGAAGGGGCCTTCGCCGGCCGCGTCGAGTTCCTCGGCGCTCAGGTGCAGGAACCGCACGCTGTCGGGCCACGGCTTGGCCAGTGCCCGGCGCAGCATGCCCGCGGAGGCGTCCACCGCCGTGATCCGCGCCCGAGGTGCGGCCCGCAGCAGGGCCCGGGTGGAGGCACCGGTGCCGCAGCCGAGGTCGAGCAGGTGCAGTCCGGCCCCGTCCCCGGGGAGCCTCAGCCGGCGGGCCGAGCGCAGCAGGTCGGCGCGGTAACCCGGGTTGAGGCCGGTCAGGCGGTCGTAGGTGCGGGACGCGTGGTCGAAGGCATGGGCCAGGTCGCGGTCGCGCAGCAGGGTCATCGGGGGCTCTCTCCGGTTCCTGGGGCGGGGTG
>NZ_JAIGQA010000170.1:0-17104 GCF_019733245.1 Streptomyces sp. WAC04114 | reverse complement strand
GTCAAAAGCAGACTCCGGATTCCCGGACCTGTCCCCCGCCCCGGGCCCCGTGCGATCACGGGCAGCGCCGTCCGGCGTTCCCGGTCGGTCCAGTTCGTCCAGGCCGCTCATCGCGCTCCCTCCGGGGCAGGGGCGGGAGTGGTGGCGCGTACGGGCCTGCCCGCCGCCCAGGCGGGGCCGCCCCGGGCGGCGAGGCGGGGTGACGCGGCGGTCCAGCGGACGGGCACGTGCGCCTCGGCGGGAACCGAGAACGGCAGCGGCTCCCCCGCTCCGTCGAGGACGACCCGTCGGACGGGGGCGCGCGAGACGATCTCCAGGTAAATGCCGTGAAATGCCTCGATGTTCTGCTCGACCGTGAACAGTTCGAGGGCACGCGCGCGAGCGGCGGCGCCCAGGCGCGCACGGCGCTCCGGGTCACGCAGCAGCGCCACGCACGCCTCGGCGAGCGCCCGGGGATTGCGCGGCGGTACGACGAGCCCGGTGCCGCCGATGACCTCCACGACCGCGCCGACGTCCGTCGACACCGTCGCGCGCCCGCAGAGCATGGCCTCGGCGAGGCCGACGGGGAAGCCCTCGACGACGCTGGACAGGACGGTCACGGCACCCGAGGCGTAGGCGTCGGCGGCGACCGGGAGGTCGGGGCCGCCGATCTCCTCGAAGGACACCGGGTTGTCGCCGGCGGCGTGCGGGCCCGCGGCCTCGTCGGGGAAGAGCTGGGCGGCCAGGGTCCTGCAGTGTCCGAGATAGGCCGCGCCCTCGGGGCCGGCGGGGGCGCCGACGATGCGCAGGCGCGTCCTCGGCTGCTGCCTGCGGACCTCCGCGAAGGCGTGCAGCAGCGAGACCAGGTCCTTGGCGGGCTCGACGCGGCCGACCCAGACGAGCGTGTCCGGGTCCGCGCAGTCGGAGGACTCGCCCACCTCGGTGAAGGGCCGGGCGTCCATGCCGGGATAGACCGTGCGGAGCTTCTCGCGGTCGGCGCCGCAGCGCTCCTGCCAGCGGCGGGTGTGGGTGTTGCCGGCGGTGACGACCTCGGCCCGCCCGTAGGCCTCGGCTGCGAGCCGGCCCTGGAAGGCGGCCAGCAGGGACCGAACGGCGGGTGGGGCGTCCGGGGTGGTGAGGTAGTGCGTCCGCAGGCGCACGCCGTACTCGGTGACCATCAGGGGCACGCCGGTGAAATGCCGGGCCAGCAGGCCGGGCAGGACGGCCGTGCCGCCGGACGCGGCGTGGCAGACGTCGACCGCGCCGAGCCCGTCGTCCTCGTACCAGTCGAGCGAGAGGGGGCGCAGGGCGCGTTCCAGGTGGCCGGCGACGGCGAGCAGATCCGGTACACGCGCCTCGCGCGCGGCGCGGTGGGCGCCGGGCGCGCGACAGGCGCGTTCCAGGGTGCGTACGGCGGCCTCCGAGCGGAGGGCTCCCGCCAGCCCGCCCTCGTCGCGGGCGAGCTCGGCGAGGCCGTACAGAGCGTTGGCGAAACGGTCCGCCTCAGAGGCCGACGCACCCTCGGAGAGGCTCCGGACCGCATCCGAGGCACCCTCGGGGACCCCGCACAGCACGGCGGCCAGTTCCCCGAAGTGCTCGGAGAAGCGCCGGCGTGCGCGGCGCCCGAGCGCCACCTCGTCATCCTCGGCCATCCACAGCGGGGCGGTGCGCACCCGGCGGACGTTCGGTGGCAGCGGGATCCAGCCCTCGTCCTCCTGGTGCTCGCTGCGGCTGAGCGCGTAGACGTCGAACTCGTGCTGGGCCAGTCCGTGGACCAGCCGGTCGCACCAGAGCCTGGCGTCACCGCTCACATACGGATAGCCACCTTCCGTAAGCAGTCCGATGCGCACGAGTGCACCCCCGATCTCCCGTATGGGGAGCCGCCGTTGCCCGGCGGCTCGCAGCGGGACGAACGTATGCGGACAAGGCGGTGGTGCGACGGACGGTTGTCCGTCGCACCACCAAAAGGGGTGAACGGTCGTAACTTTCCCGTGCGGGTCGCGTTCTGTCGCGCTAGGAGATCAAGCGGACACAGATCGTCATGCCGCGCCAACTCCCGACGCCGAGCGCCGCGTCTCCCCTCGGACGACTCCCGACGCCGCGCCCCGCGTCATGCCGCGGCCAGCTCACGTCGCCACCCGCGACGTCATGCCGCAGCCAACTCCCGACGCCACCCGCGACGTCACGCCGCAGCCAGCTCCCGACGCCGAGCCCGCCGCCGCGCCGCTGCCTCCGGGTCCAGCGCCGGTACCGCGGCGAGCAGCTGCCTGGTGTAGGGGTCGCGCGGCGACTCGTACACCTCCTCCACCGGCCCTTCCTCGACGATCCGGCCGCGTCGCATCACTGCGACCCGGTCGCTGACCTGACGGACGACGGCCAGGTCGTGCGCGACGAAGACCAGCGCGAGCCCGAGTTCGCGCTGCAACTCCCCCAGCAGGGCGACCACATGCGCCTGGGTGGTGACGTCGAGGGCCGAGACCGGCTCGTCGCAGACGATGACGCGCGGGTCGGCCGCGAGGGCCCGGGCGATGCCGACGCGCTGGCGCTGCCCGCCGCTGAACTCATGGGGGTAGCGGTCGTAGTGCCCCGCTTCGAGCCCCACGCGCTCCAGCAGTTCCTCCACGCGCTCCCGGATGCGCCCCTCCTGCCGCTCACCCCGGGCACGGAGCGGGTCGGCGATGGACTCGCCCACGCTGCGGCGGGGGTTGAGGGAGGAGACGGGGTCCTGGAAGACCATCTGCACGGCCGGGTTCACCCCGGTGTGCGGGCGGCCCTCGAAGACCAGCGATCCGGCCGTCGGCTGCAGCAGCCCGACGAGCATGCGCCCGAGGGTCGTCTTGCCGCTGCCGCTCTCGCCGACGATCCCGAGGGTCTCGCCGCGGCGCAGGGTCAGCGATACCTCGTCCACGGCCGTGACCGCCCGCTTCCCGCGCCCGAACTCCCGTCGCAGGCCGGTCGCCTCCAGGACGACATCCTCGGGGTCCGTCGAGACCTTCCGCGGTGCGTCCAGCCGAGGGACCGCGGCGAGCAGCTCCCGGGTGTACGGCTCGGCCGGTGCGCCCAGCACGCCGGTGACCGGGCCGTGTCCGACGGCCCGGCCGTGCCGCATCACCAGCACCTCGTCGACGCTCTCGGCGGCGACGCCCACGTCGTGCGTGACGAGCAGCAGTCCCATGCCGGTTTCCTCCCGCAGGGCGTGCAGCAGGTCGAGGACCTGAGCCTGGACCGTCACGTCGAGGGCGGTCGTCGGCTCGTCGGCGATCAGCAGCCGGGGCTCGCAGGCGAGTGCCATGGCGATCAGGGCGCGCTGGCGCATGCCACCGCTGAACTCGTGCGGCCGGGACCTCGACCGCCGGGCCGCGTCCGGGATGCCCACCCGGTCCAGGACCTCCACGGCACGCGCGCGTGCAGCCCGCCGGGACACGCGCGCGTGCACCCGGTACACCTCGGCGATCTGGTCGCCGATCGCGTAGTACGGGTCGAGGGAGGACAGCGGATCCTGGAACACCATGGCGGCCCGACCGCCGCGCAGCCGCCGCAACTCCTCGTCGGAGGCCCGTTGCACGTCGGTGCCGGCCACCTCGACCGAGCCCTCGACCCGCGCGCCCGTGCCGCGGTGCAGGCCGAGCAGCGCGGACGCCACGGTCGACTTGCCGGAGCCGGACTCGCCGACCAGGGCCAGGGCGGCGCCCTCCTCCAGGCGGAAGGAGAGTCCGTCGACGGCGCGCAGCGCGCCGAACTCCACACGGAGACCGGTCACGTCGACCAGGCTCATGTCAGCACCACCCGTCGGTCGGCCACCGCGTACAGGACGTCCGCGACGGCGTTGGCGAGAACCACGAAGAATCCGATGACCAGGACCATGCCGACCACGACCGGCAGGTCGACGACGTTGACGGCGTGGACGAGTTCCTGTCCGATGCCGGGCAGGCCGAACAGCGTCTCGGTGAGCACCGCGCCGCCGATGGCCGATCCGACGTTGTTGGCGTTCAGTGCGATGACCGGGGCGAACGCCCCGCGCAGTGCGTGCCGCCCGACGATCGACCGTTCGCCGACGCCGTAGGCGCGGAAGGTGCGGATGTGGTCCTCGGCCAGCGTCTCCAGCATCGAGGCCCGGGTCAGCCGGGCGAACGCGGCGGCTTCGATGAGGGCGAGCGACAGCCAGGGCAGCAGCAGGTTCCACGCCCACTGCTCGGGGTCGTCGGTGAGGGCGACGTACTGCGGGAAGGGCAGCAGCCGCAGTTCACCGCAGACGACGATCATCAGGACCAGGCCGATGACGAAGACCGGGGTGGCGGTGCCGGCGAGGGTGAGGCCGGTCAGCACCCGCTCGGAGAACCGGCCGCGCCGCCAGGCGGAGAGCACGCCGGTGCCGACCCCGAGGATCAGCCAGAGCACCATCGCGCCGGCCACCAGGGACAGACTGACCGGGAACTTCGCCCAGATCAGCTGCGTGACCTGCTGGTCGCTCTGGTACGACAGACCGAGGCAGGGCGCTGAGCAGTGCTGCACGGACGTGCCCGTCGAGTAGTCCTGGCCGGTGACGAGGCCCTGCAGGAAGTGCCCGTAGCGCGCGAACAGCGGGTCGTCCAGGTTCAGTTGCCGGGCCACCTGGTGCACCTGTTCCGGTGAGCAGCGCGGGCCGCAGGTGATCTGGGCGACGTTGCCAGGGGTGGCGTAGAAGACGACGTAAACGATCACCGAGATGGCGAGCAGGGTGGCCACGGCGGCGACGGCGCGGCGCAGGGCGAAGCCGGTGAACCCGTTCATGCCGTACCTCCCTCGGCCGCCTTCGGCTCCCGCCTGCGTCCCGTGCCGATGCGCAGCCGGGAGGCCGCGCGCGGGTCGAGGGCGGTGCGGACGCCGTCGCCGAGGACGGTGAGGGCGAGCACCGTGACGAACAGGGCGCCCGCGGGCAGCAGCAAGTACTGCGGGGCGGCCTGGTACCAGACGTCGGCGGCGGTGAGCATCTGTCCCCAGGAGGGCGTCGGCGGTTTCACGCCCACGCCGAGGAAGGAGAGCGCGGCCTCGACGGTGATGTTCGTCGGGACGAGCAGCGCGGCGTAGGTGATGACGGGTGCGGCGATGCCGGGCAGGAGTTCGCGGCGGGCGATGCTCCAGGTGCCCCAGCCGCTGAGCCGGGCCGCGGAGACGTGGTCGAGTTCCTTGAGGGTGAGGGTCTGCGCGCGCACGATCCGGGCGATGTTGCCCCAGCCGATCAGGCCGATGACGAGCGCGACGAGCACGGGCCGCGGGAAGCTCGACGGCACGATCGCGAGCAGCGCCAGCGCCATGATCATGAGCGGCATGGCGACGATGATGTCCGTGAACCGGCTCAACAGTTGATCAACCCATCGCTTGCCGAGGGCGGCCGCGACACCCAGGGTGATCCCGATGGCGACCTGCACGTCGGTCGCGGCGAGAGCGACGCCCAGGGAGACGCGCGCGCCGTACACCAGCCGCGCGAACAGGTCCCGGCCGGTCTGCGGTTCGACGCCGAACCAGTGGTCGCCGCTCGCTCCCCCGAGGGAGCCGATGGGCACGCCACCGCGCGCGGAGTCCACGAGGGACGGGTGGTAGGTGGTCGGGTCCTGGCCTTCGAGGGCGGTGAGCAGCGGCGCGGCGAGCGCGACCAGGACGAGCAGCGCGACGACTGCGGCCGCGACGAGGGCGGCGCGCTGCGTGCGCAGCCGCCGCCAGAACTGACGGGCCCCCGAGGCGGCCGGGACGGAAGGTTCCGTCACGGCCGCCTCGGCGGCGAGAAGTGCCTCACTCACGGCGTCACTTCACCGCGACCTGAGAGATGTCCAGCACACCGGTCCAGTCGCTGATCACGATGTTCTTGACGTCCTCGCCGTACAGGCGCTTGTAGACGGGGTGGAACAGCGGGACGGTCAGGGCCTTCTCGCCGATCTTCTTGTCCAGTGCGCCCCACCGCTGGGCGGCCTGGTCGAGATCGGTCAACTTGTTGATCGCGTCAATCTCGGTGTTGACCGACTTGTCGTTCAGCAGGCCCGTGTTGAAGTTCGCGCCGTCCTTGACGATCTGCCGGCCGTCGAAGATCGGGGCGAGGAACGGACCGCCGGAGGGCCAGTCGGCGCCCCAGTGGGCGAGGAAGAAGCCCGGCTCGGTCTTCACGTCGTGGATCTTGTCGGAGTAGTCGTTCTCCTCCAGGCCCTGGAGCTTGACGGTGATGCCGGCCTTCTTGAGGGCGTCCTGGACGGCGGTCGCGATCTCGGGGCTGGTCTCGAAGTCCCTGGCGTTGGAGTGCGTCAGCGTGACGGTGAGGCCCTTCGCATACCCGGCCTCCTTCAGCAACTCCTTGGCCTTGGCCGGATCGCCGGCCTTGCCCGCTGGGAAGAGGTCGTACGGCGTGTAGCCGAAGGACTTCTGGTCGGGCAGGAAGGTGGTGGCGGGCTCGGCCAGGGCGGAACCGCCCGCGGCGTTCACCACGGACGACCGGTCGATGGCGTACGAGATCGCCTGCCGCACCTTGACGTCGTCGAACGGCTTGGTCTTCGGGTTGAAGGCGATGTAGTTGGTGTAGCCGAAGTGCCCGGTGCCGACGCGCGAGGCGAGGTCCTTGTCACCGGTGACCTTGGCCAGTTCGGCCGGGCCGAGGTTGGTGTCCGTGGTGACCGCGGCGGCGTCCGCTCCCTGGGACGCGGACAGGCGCTGGTTGATCACGGACGAGTCGAGCCCCGACCGTACGTCGATCTTGTCCGGGTACGCCTTGCGCTCGGCGTCGGTCGCGGCGGACCAGTGCGGGTTGCGCTCCAGGACCAGCCGCTCACCGTCGTTCTCGTTCCGCACGACCTTGTAGGGCCCGGAGGAGACCGGGTGCTCCTCGTACTCGGTGCCGGTGTCCTTGCTCTTCGGGACGGGGGCGAACTGCGTCTGCGTGGCCAGGTAGGGGAACTCGCCCTCGGGCTTGTTCAGATGGAAGACGATGGTCCGCTCGTCCGGCGTCTCGATCGCGTCGAGGCCCTTCTTGTCCTTGTACGGGCCCTGGTAGTCGGCCGCTCCGGTCAGCCAGTCCCGCAGGTAGGGGGCGCCGCCCGACAGCTCGGGGGCGAAGGAGCGCTCGATGCCGTACTTGATGTCGGCCGAGGTGATCGGGGTGCCGTCCTCGTACTTGAGGCCCTTCTTCAGGGTGTACGTCCACTCGGTCGCGTCCTTGTTGGGGCGCCCGGTGTCGGTGGCGAGGTCGGGGACGACCTTCGCGCCGGCGGCGCCGTCTTCGCGGTTGCGGGTGGTGAGCGTGCGGAAGACCAGGGACGGGACGTTGCCGCCGCCGGAGGTGTAGAGGCGAGCCGGGTCGAAGTCCTGCTGGGGGTTGGCGTTCAGGACCGTGAGGGTGCCGCCCTTGTGGGGCGTGGAGTCGCCGTCGGCGCCCTTGGCATCGTTGTCCTTCGGCCCGCAGGCGGCGGCACCCGCTGCCAGGACCAGGCTGACGGATGCCGCGGCCACGCGGCGGGCTCTGACGGACGGTTGGCGCATCGGAATGACGACCTCTCGGAAGGGCGCCTCGGAATCACGGATCAAGGATCACGGACCACGGATGACGGACTGCGGATCGCAAATCTCGGATCGCGAGACGAGATGACGAAGGGTGAGACGGTTGAAGACAGACGTCTGCCCGGCGCCGGGTCGTCGAAAGAGCCGTGACGGAGTCACGGGGAGGGTCAGCGACGCGCGCCTGGGGCGGGCGTCAGCAACAGTGAACGTCGGCCACGCAGAGCGGGGTCACGCCGATGAGCGCCAGCTCGATGGCGGCGCGAACGGAGACGTGACGGGGCGACATGCCCAGAAATATGAACGAACCTTCCGAGCATGTCAACGCGAGCCGCGCCACACCGGCTGTGCCACCTGTCAACTCCCGGGATAAGGCCAGGCGTTGGCGCGGCAGTGGATGCCGTCGTGGTCGAGGAACTTGGTCTGCTGCTGCATGACCGGCGCGAGGTCGCCGTCCTTGTCGCAGGTGACGTGGCCGTAGCCGAGACGGTGGCCGACCTCGTGGTTGATCAGCATCTGCCGGTAGGCGTGGATCTTGGCGTCACCGTAGGTCTCCGAGCCCTGCGCCCACCGGTAGGCGTTGATCATCACGCGCTCGGTCGCGGCCGAGTCGCAGGAGACGTTGTCCTCGGTGGTGTCCAGACCGGACTTGGCGCACCAGTCGGCCGTCGTGCCGGGGCTGGCGAGCGTGATCACGAAGTCGGGCTCGCCGGAGTGGACGCGCTCGAAGGTGCGCGCGCCGTTGTGGGCCCAGCTGCGCTGGTCGTTGAGCGTCTTCTGCACGGCTTCGGCGAAGAGCTCGGCGTCCAGTCCGAGCCCCTGCTCCACGTCGACGCGGTAGGTGAACTTCTGCCCGGTGCCCGGTGCCTCGGCGATGCCTGGGACGGCGTCGAACGTCCCGGAGCCCTTGAGCTCGGCGCCGAGCGGGTACGTCCGGCCCATCTTCTCGTCGTACGTCAGCGGGGCCGCCTCGGGGGCGGGCGCCCGGCCGTCCGCGCGGGACGCACCGTCCCGGACGTCGCGGGCCCGGTCGGGGGAGGACTGCGACTGCACGCCGGCGCCGCCGGGGTCGTCGGCGACCTGGCCGGCGACGATGACGGCCAGCACGGTGGTGACGGCGGCTGCCGCGATGCCGGTGAAGGCGCGACCCTTGCCGCCCTTGCCCGGCACGGGCGTGCCGGTGGGCCCCGCGTCGTCGTGACCACCGGACCCGGAGCCGGCCGGGGTGCCGACGGTCCAGTCCGTCACGGAGGCGTAGGCGTCCGCGGCGTGCGCGGAGGCGGGCGTACGGGGCGCGAAGACGTCGTCCTCCTCGTGGAAGGCGTCGAGGTAGTCCTGCCGGGGCCCGGGCACGGAGGCCCGGCGCTGCCGCGGTATGGGGACACCGACACCGGCGGGCCCTCCGCCACTCCCCCTCAACTCGCCCCAGCCGCCCCCGGTTTCCCGCTGCTCGGGGTGCCCGCCACGCGCTTGCGGAAACCCGTGCACGGGCGTCCCGTCGGGCAGCCTCGGCACACCACGCGGCGGCGTGCCCCCTGCAGCCCCGGGCGTCCCGTCCGCCGGCCGGGGAACACCCTGCGCGGGGGTCCCGTCCGGGAACCGCTGGACGCCGTGCGCCGGAGTCCCGTCGGCCGGCCTCGGAACACTCCGCGGCGGAGTCCCGTCCGGGAACCGGGGAACGCCCCGCGCCGGAGTTCCATCGGCCATACGCGAAACGCCGCGCGCCTCAGCCCCGTCGGCCATCCGGGGAACGCCCCGCGCCGGAGTTCCGTCCGCCGGCCTCGGCACACCGCGCGCCGGAGTTCCGTCCGGCATACGCGGAACGCCCCGCGCCGGTGTGCCGTCGGCGAGGCGGGGTACCCCCCGCACCGGCGTGCCATCCGGCAGGCGCGGGAGACCCGGGGACGGTGTGCCGTCCGGGTGCCAGCCGTCGGGCAGGCGCGGCATGCCGTGCGGCGGCGTGCCGTGCGGCGGCGTGCCGTGCGGCGGCGTGCCGTCCGTGGGTGCGGGCCGCGGCCCGGGCACGCGGCGCTGCCCCGGCGGCGGCCAGCCGCCCTGCGGTGCGCCGGGCGGCCCGGTCCCGGCTCCCCGGCCGGCGTCCGGTGCCTGACCCTGTCCCTGGCCCGGCCTCTGCCCCTGCGCGGACCCGGCTCTGCCGTCCCGTACTGCTGCTGTGTCCGCGCTGTCGCTCTTGGCGACCGGCCCGCGGCGGCTGTGGCGTCCCACGTCGCGCCTCAGCCCCCCATGCTCTCGTCGGTGCCTTCTGTGTCGACGGCGTCGCCCCCGGCTCCGGCCCGGTCGGCCCGCCTCGCTCGCTGCGCGCCCAACTCTCCCGCATCTTCGAGAAGTTCACGAAACGCCATGGCCACGGTCTCCGGATACTCCATCATCGCCACGTGACCCGCATCGGGCAACGTCACCAGCCGGGAGCCACGGAACGCCCGGGCCGCCTTCTGGGCCATGCGGAAGCCGACGAGCTGGTCACGGCCGCCGTAGACGAGGAGGGTCGGCGCGAGAACCCGTTCGGCCTGGCGCCACAGCCCCTGCTGGCCGCCCAGCGTGTAGGCGTTGACGATCCCGCGGGCGGAGCGCGCCATCGCGTCCCAGAAGTACGGCAGCCGCAGCCGCCGCTCCATCTCCTGCACGGCGTTGCGGAATCCTTCCGGCGTCACCCGCCCGGGATCCCCGTAACACAGCGCCATCACGCCGCGGACCCGCTGCTCCGCCGTCCACTCCCGGGTGAGCCGCGTGAAGAGCAGGGCGACACCCGGCACCGCCAGGAGCCCCGTGGGCACGGCGGCGCGCTGCACTCGGATTTCCGGCAGAGCGGGTGACACAAGCGTGAGCGTACGGACCAGATCGGGCCGAACCGCGGCGACACGGGTGGTGACGGCCCCGCCGAGCGAGTTCCCGAACAGGTGCACGGGACCGCGGCCGGAGGCGTCGAGGTAACGGATGACCGCGCGCGCGTGCCCCGTGACGGAGTAGTTGCCGTCGTCCGGTGGCGGGGAGTCGCCGAAGCCCGGCAGGTCGAGGGCCTCGCCGTCGACGTCACCGTCCAGCAGCGCCATCAGCGCCGACCAGTTCTGCGAGGAACCGCCCAGCCCGTGCACGTACAGCGCGGGCGGCAGGTCCTCGCGCGCGGGTGGTCTCGACCGGACCGTCAGGGTGACCCCGGGCAACTCGACCGACCGCAGGCGTTCGCCCTCCGCGACCCGGACGGTCCCCACCTTCGGCAGCACATTGGCGGGCGGCACGAACGGCAGCTCGGTCGAAGACATGCGGCAATGTTACGAGACGATCACGCAGTGACTCATGTGTTCGCCTGTGTTCGCCGTCACAGGAATCGGCCAGTTGAGGTGCCGGAAAGGGAGGCACTCGGGCGCTCATGGGTAGCAGCCAACGGGATGAGCACTGCGTCACGTCCCGGACGCGGATCGCATAGCGTCCGGATCGGGTGTCTCCTAGGCTCATAGGGAGGGCACCCGCGTGTGGCCCCTGCATTCCCAGGGACGTTCGTAGGAAGGGAGCCCAGCATGGCCATAGACCCCACCGACCCGGAGACGTTCGAGGCCGAGGAGGACGCGCCTGAGGCGCAGGAGTTCGACGTCGAGGCCCCCGAGGTCGACGCTGCCGAGCAGCAGGCGGATCTCGCGCCGGACCGCGACGACCCGCTGACCGGCGTCGACCCGGACCGTGCCAACGAGGCCGATCTGGTGGAGCAGGCCCGGATCGTCTCGCTCGACGAGGACGACTACCGGTGAGGTTCGCCGCCGACGGGCGACGAACAGCTCAACCGCACGGGAAAGAGGCAGCATTTTGCCCGCTCTGACCCTGTTTGAAACTTTCGTAACCGCTTTCGTAACCGTCCGGTCCGTGAAATTCTGCGCTCTCACCGCGCACACCACGGTTACCGAAAAGTACGATGGCGACGCGGCCAGATCCGCACGTGGACGACTATGGGAGGCGGCGTGACAGCCATCGAGCAGACAGAGGCGGTTCGCCCGCGGGGCACACGCCTGCCGCGCCGTGCCCGACGCAACCAGCTCCTGGGTGCCGCCCAGGAGGTCTTCGTGGCCCAGGGCTACCACGCGGCCGCGATGGACGACATCGCGGAGCGCGCGGGCGTCAGCAAGCCGGTGCTCTACCAGCACTTCCCGGGCAAGCTCGACCTCTATCTCGCGCTGCTGGACCAGCACTGCGAGTCGCTCATCCAGTCCGTACGGAACGCGCTCGCGTCGACGACCGACAACAAGCAGCGCGTCCGGGCGACGATGGACGCCTACTTCGCCTACGTCGAGGACGACGGCGGCGCCTTCCGCCTGGTCTTCGAGTCGGACCTGACGAACGAGCCCGCCGTGCGCGAGCGCGTCGACAAGGTCACGAACGAGTGCGCGGAGGCGATCTGCGACGTCATCGCCGAGGACACCGGCCTGTCGCGCGCGGAGTCGATGCTGCTCGCCTCGGGCATGGGCGGCCTCGCCCAGGTGGTGGCGCGGTCCTGGCTGCACAGCGACCGCAGCGTGCCGCGCGAGCAGGCCGTGCAGCTGCTCACCTCGCTGGCGTGGCGCGGCATCGCGGGCTTCCCGCTGCACGGCATGGACCAGCCGCAGCACTGACGGCATCACCACGGACGGCACTCTGTTCCCGCCCGATGTTCGCTCGTGGCGTTCTCGGGCGGAGCATGTACGTCCCCTCACCGGGCTAATGTGTGCTGCGTACGGCGCGGAAGGTCGCGCACATCACTGACCGTCGGAGGGACATAGCCGTGGAGGTCAAGATCGGCGTGCAGCACGCGCCCCGCGAGATCGTTCTGGAGAGCGGTCAGAGTGCCGAGGAGGTCGAGCGCGTGGTCGCCGAGGCACTGGCCGGTAAGTCGCAGCTGCTGAGCCTCGTGGACGAGCACGGCCGCAAGCTCCTCGTCCCGGCCGAGCGTCTCGCGTACGTCGAGATCGGTGAGCCGGCCCCGCGCAAGGTGGGCTTCGGAGCGCTGTAGGCACATGCGCCAAGCGGGGCGGGACGGCTTCGGCCGACCCGCCCCGCTTGCATGCCTGCCCCGTTTGCACAGCTACCCCCCGTTTGCGTAGCCCTCTCCCGGACACCCATCCCGGGTAGCCCTCGGCTTCCCCTTGCGGCACACCGGTTCCTCCACGGATGGAGCACAAGTCGCCCACAGAGGTGGATTGGATTCCGCAGGTCAGGGGTAAGACGGGCTACGACCGATTTGGGCAGGCCGGCCGTGTGGGAGGGACCCCGACATGCTCCTGGAAGCGCTGAGCTCCGCGATCCTCGGCCTCGCGCTGGCGTGGGCGGCGACCCAACGTCTGCCGCACCGTCTCCCGGCCCGCCCCATGGTCATGTCGACCGGCGTCGCCGGTGCCCTCTTCGGGGCGTTCGTCATGCACAGCGCGCTGGACGCGGGGCATGTGCTGCTCGTCCTGCTCGGCGCGGCGATCGTCTCCGTGGCCTCGCTGTCGCTGCTGCTGCGCCCCGCGGGAAGACTGCGCCGCCGATCGGCGACCGCGTGACGGGTCGCCGATGGTGGCGGCGCTGACGACGCCGGGGGCAGGTCCTGAGAGCGTCAGGCGGCCAGCCCCAGCGCGGCCATCCGCTTGGTGTGGGCCTCGGTGATCCGCGAGAACATCTTGCCGACCTCGGCGAGGTCGAAGCCGTCCGCGACACCGCCCACCAGCATGGTCGACAGCGCGTCCCGGTCGGCGACCACCCGCTGGGACTGCGACAGGGCCTCGCCCATCAGCCGCCGCGCCCACAGCGCGAGCCGCCCCCCGACGCGCGGATCGGCCTCGATCGCGGCCCGGACCTTCTCCACGGCGAAGCCGCCGTGCCCCGTGTCGTCGAGCACGGCCAGCACCAGATTGCGGGAGTCGGAGTCCAGCCGGGCCGCGACCTCGCGGTAGAAGTCGCTGGCGATGGAGTCGCCGACGTAGGCCTTCACCAGGCCCTCCAGCCAGTCCGAGGGGGCCGTCTGCTTGTGGAACCCGTCGTACGCGGCGACGAACGGCTCCATCGCCCGCGTCGGCTCCTCCCCGATCTCGGCGAGCCGGTCGCGCAGCCTCTCGAAGTGGTGGAACTCCGCCGAGGCCATCTTCGCCAGCTCCGCCTTGTCCGCCAGCGTCGGCGCCAGCTTGGCGTCCTCCGCGAGCCGCTCGAACGCCGCCAGCTCCCCGTACGCGAGCGCACCGAGCAGGTCCACGACCGCGGCGCGGTACTGCGGG
This sequence comes from Streptomyces sp. WAC04114, assembly GCF_019733245.1. Lineage (NCBI taxonomy): Bacteria > Bacillati > Actinomycetota > Actinomycetes > Kitasatosporales > Streptomycetaceae > Streptomyces > Streptomyces sp. WAC04114. The sequence continues at coordinate 3,374 of NZ_JAIGQA010000170.1, read as the reverse complement.
TCGGCGGAGGCCGTCGCCCAGTCCCGGGCGGCGACTGAGGTGGGTTCGGCGGCGGCGGTGTCCGAGGCGTTCTCAGGCTTGTCAGAGCTCGTCATGAAGCGCACAATAGCCCGCCCGCCGGGAGGCGTAAGGCCCTGGTCAATCACTGTGACGACGACTACGTGACCGAATCGGCCATCGCATGTGCGCGAATCCGGGGTATGGTGGTAATGCGCCTGCTGGTACGTCGACGTACCTCGACAGGCCGCACGTATGAGGATGCCCGGTCGGTGGCCCGATCGGCTCCGACCCGACAGCCCTCCCAGGCCGTCCGCCACAGTGCGTACGAGACCCGGAGGGGGACACCCTCAGCGGCACGAGCGCTAGAGCGTCGGCGCGGTCCCGTGCTCTACGGCCCGCCCGTAGGCAGCCGACGTCCCCGGCACGGTCTGACACGACCCCGCGCTCGCCTCGCGCCGCCCACACAGAAGAGGCAGCACCCTGACTACGTTCCGAGAGCTCGGAATCCTCCCCGAGACCGCCGAGGCCCTTGAGGCCGTCGGCATCATGACCCCCTTCCCCATCCAGGAGATGACGCTCCCCGTTGCCCTTTCGGGCAAGGACGTCATCGGCCAGGCCAAGACCGGCACCGGCAAGACGCTGGGCTTCGGCCTCCCGCTCCTCGAGCGCGTCACCGTCCCCGCCGACGTGGAGGCCGGGCGCGCCGAGCCCGAGGCACTCACCGAGGCCCCGCAGGCGCTCGTCGTCGTCCCCACGCGCGAGCTGTGCACGCAGGTCACCAACGACCTGCTGACCGCGGGCAAGGTGCGCAACGTCCGCGTCCTCGCCATCTACGGCGGCCGGGCCTACGAGCCCCAGGTCGAGGCCCTCAAGAAGGGCGTCGACGTGGTCGTCGGCACCCCGGGCCGGCTCCTCGACCTCGCCGGTCAGAAGAAGCTGAACCTGAAGCACGTCAAGTCCCTCGTCCTGGACGAGGCCGACGAGATGCTCGACCTGGGCTTCCTGCCCGACGTCGAGAAGATCATCAACATGCTGCCGGTGCGGCGTCAGACGATGCTGTTCTCGGCGACCATGCCGGGCGCGGTCATCGGCCTCGCCCGCCGCTACATGTCGCAGCCCACGCACATCAGTGCCACGTCGCCGGACGACGCGGGCGCGACGGTCGCGAACACCAAGCAGTACATCTACCGCGCGCACAACATGGACAAGCCCGAGATGGTCGCGCGCATCCTCCAGGCCGAGGGCCGGGGGCTGGCCATGGTCTTCTGCCGCACCAAGCGCACGGCGGCCGACCTCGCGGACCAGCTGAAGCAGCGCGGTTTCGCCTCCGGCGCGGTCCACGGCGACCTCGGCCAGGGCGCCCGTGAGCAGGCGCTGCGGGCCTTCCGCAACGGCAAGGTGGACGTGCTCGTCTGCACCGATGTCGCCGCCCGCGGCATCGACGTCGAGGGCGTGACGCACGTCATCAACTACCAGTCGCCGGAAGAGGAGAAGACGTACCTGCACCGCATCGGCCGTACGGGCCGCGCTGGCGCGAAGGGTACGGCGATCACGCTGGTCGACTGGGACGACATCCCGCGCTGGCAGCTGATCAACAAGGCGCTGGAGCTGGACTTCAACGACCCGCCGGAGACGTACTCCACCTCCCCGCACCTCTACTCCGACCTCGGCATCCCCGAGGGCACGAAGGGCGTCCTGCCGCGCTCGGAGCGCACGCGCGCCGGGCTGGACGCGGAGCAGCTGGAAGACCTGGGCGAGCCGGGTGGCCGCGGGCCGCGCGGGCGCGGCGGCCGGGGTGGCCGCGGCGACCGGGACGAGTCCCGTTCGGAGGACCGCGAGCGGTCGTCGCGTACGCCGCGTCGTCGCCGCCGTACCCGTGGCGGGGCCGCGGTGGACGGTGCGCCGGAGTCCACCGGCACCACCGTGCCGGGCACCACGGCCACCGGCGGTTCCGCCGAGGCGGACGCCGTGTCCGGTCCGCGCACTCCGCGTCGCCGTCGCCGCACCCGCGGTGGGGCGCAGTCCGAGCAGGCTCAGGTCGCGGCGGTCGAATCCCCCGCGTCCGAGCAGGCGGAGACCGCCGTCGCCGCGGCGGAGGGCACGTCCGCGGAGGCTGTCGAGACGGCTGCGAAGCCGCGTCGGCGCCGCACCCGCCGGTCGTCGGAGGCGTCGGCGGTGACGGCCGAGGCCGCGGTGACGCCTGCGGTGCAGGCCGAGGCGTCCCCGGTGGCGCCGTCGGCCGTGGAGCCGGCGTTCGTCGCCGAAGCCCCGGCCGCGGCGGAGACGGCGCTGCCCGAGGCAGCCGCCGCCAAGCCGCGCCGCCGCACCCGCAAGACCGCGGCGTCCGCGGCCGAGGTCGCGGTCGACACGGCCGAGGGGACCACCGAGTCCGCGCCCGAGCCGGCGGAGACGAAGCCGCGTCGCACCCGCAAGACGGCCGCGAAGGCCGAGGCGGGCGTCGACACGGCGGAGGCGACCGAGGCCAAGCCGCGCCGCGCCCGCAAGGCGGCGACCGCGGTGGAGGACACCGCCGCCGAGGCGGCCGAGACGAAGCCCAGGCGTACGCGCAAGGCGACGGCAGCGGCCGAGACCGCGCTCGACACGGCGGAGGCCACCGAGGCCGAGCCGCGCCGCCGCACCCGCAAGGCCGCCGAGAGCGCCGATGCCGCGGGCACGGCCACGGTCGAGGCCGGCGAGGCCGCGGAGGCCAAGCCGCGCCGCACCCGTAAGGCCGCCGCCCCGGCGGAGGCCGCGGTCGACACGGCCGAGGGCACGGAGACCAAGCCGCGCCGCCGCACCCGCAAGGCCGCCGAGGCCGCCCCGGTTGTCGCCGAGATCCCGGCCCAGACCGTCCAGGAGCCGGAGGCCGCCGAAGCCAAGCCGCGCCGGACCCGGAAGACGGCTGTCGCCGCCCCGGACGCGGAGGCCGTGGAGGCCAAGCCGCGCCGGACGCGGAAGGCCGCCGCGGCGGCCGAGTCCGCTGTCGGCACGGCCGAGGGCACGGAGGCCAAGCCGCGCCGCCGCACCCGCAAGGCCGCCGAGCCCACCGAGATCCCCGCCCAGGCGGATCAGGAGCCGGAGGCCGCCGCCAAGCCGCGTCGTACGCGCAAGGCGACGACCGCCGCCACGGCTGCCGCTTCGGAGGACGCGGCGGAGGCGAAGCCCAGGGTCCGCCGCACCCGCAAGGCCGCCGCCACCGCGGAGCCCACGGAGGGCTGACCCACTCCCCCCTTTGCGACGGCCCGGCCCCCTCACAGGGGCCGGGCCGTCGGCGTTCCCGGGGTGCACGGCTCCGCGCCGCGGAGTCCCGCCGAGGGCAGCACCGCCAGTCACAGCCCACCAGCACCCCACCCGCTACCCTCGGCCCCGTGACC
>NZ_JAIGQA010000016.1:0-70256 GCF_019733245.1 Streptomyces sp. WAC04114 | reverse complement strand
GCGGTCGTATTCCGACTCGCCCGTCAGCTCGCGCAGGTACCAGCGCACCGCCCTCGCCCAGCGCGCGGCTCGCCTCATCCGCGGGCCTCCTCCAGGATGCGGGACTCGACGTACGGGGCCTCGGTGGTGGGCAGGGGGCCCGGGGAGCGGACGGCGCGGGCGCAGACCACTGCCGCGTTGACCAGGACCACCGCGACCAGGAGCAGGAACAGGGCGATCAGGACGCCGTCGACGGTGGAGTTGGTGACGACGGTGTGCATGTCGTCGAGGGACTTGGCGGGCAGGAGGACCTGGCCCGCGTCGATCGCGTCGGCGTACTTCGCTCGCTGGGCGAAGAAGCCGATCTTGGGGTCGTCGGAGAAGATCTTCTGCCAGCCGGCACTGGCCACGCTGATCGGGCTGTGGGTGCTGAACGAGGCGCCGTCCGATCCGGGGGTGATCTTCTCCGGCCTCCCGAGCGCTCAGGTCGACACGCGGTAGGTCACATGGGTCACCCGGCTCGCCGCCCGTGCCGTCAGCTGCTCCAGTGCCGGCGGCGGGACGCCCTCGAACAACCGCGTGCCGGCGCCGAGGGTGAGCGGCGCGATGTGCAGCCGAAGTTCATGGACCAGGCCGGCGGCGAGGTACTGGTTGATGGTGGTCGCGCCGCCGAGGACGGTGACGTCGCCGCCGCCGGCGGCCGTGCGCGCCCGGTCCAGGGCGGACGCGATGCCGTCGGTGACGAAGTGGTACGTCGTACCGCCGTCCATCGGCTGCGGCTCGCGCGCGTGGTGGGTGAGCACGAACACGGGGGCATGGAACGGCGGATCGTCGCCCCACCAGCCGTTCCACCGGCGGTCCCATGCGCCCCGTACCGGGCCGAACATGTTGCGCCCCATGATGAACGCCCCGGCCGTGTTCAGCCGGTCGATCTCGGCCCGGTTCTCGTCGGGTGTGTCGAACATCCAGGCGTGCAGCCCGGCGCCCGAGCCGTCACCGCCGTCGTCTCCGAACGGCCGCTCCTCGGTCTGGTCGAGCCCGGCCGCATACCCGTCGACCGAGATCGTGATGTCGCAGATCACCCTGCCCGTCGGCGTGGTCATGGCCTTCTCCTCCGCGTGGCGTGCGGTATCGGAAACCACGGCGTCAGGTCTCGGAACCTACGCGCACGGACCCCCGCCTTCCACCGGTGTGCCGACGCCACGCGGATGCGACAGTGTGATCGCCCGTACGACTCGTGGGAAGGGACCCTTCGGCATGGCCGTCATCCACCGCACCACCCTGAAGCCGACCAAGCTGGAACTGCTCACGTCCTGGCTGCCGTCCCGTCCGTGGTACCGGGGTGACGCCGGCGAACCGATGCTGGCGAAGGCGGGCGGCTTCCGGCTCGACGATCCGCAGGGCGAGGTGGGGATCGAGTTCATGGTGGTCACCGACGCCTCCGGCCCCCAGCCGGTGGCCTACCTGGTGCCTCTCACCTATCGCGGCGCGCCGCTGGAAGGTGCGGAGCACGCTCTCGTCGGCACGATGGAGCATGGTGTGCTGGGGCAGCGCTGGGCCTACGACGGGTGCCATGACCCCGTGCTGGCCGACCGGTTGGCGGCGCTGGTCGAGGGGCGGGCACAGGCCCAGGACCAGAACGTCACCGACACCCCCGCGCGCGAGGTCGTCGCCTCCTGCACCGGTGAAGGGCTCCTCCCCAGGGACTTCACCGCGACGGACGACACAGAAGGCACCGCGCTGGTCTCGCCGCAGGGCTCGACCCTCCGTCTGCACCGTGCCCTGCAGCCGGCTCCGGACGGCCGGGTCCTCCCGCCGCGGGGAGCCGTCGGCCACCTCAGCGGCACCTGGGAGACGGCGGAGGGCACCCGCGCCGCGGGGGTGTTCGCCGTTCTGTACGGCGCAGGTCGGGCGTAGCTCCTGCGGAGTCAGCGAGTCCGTGAGCGGAACGTCCTGCGGTAGGCGTCCGGGGGCACGCCGACCGTGCGGTTGAAGTGGCGGCGCAGCGTCGTGGCGGTCCCCATGCCGGTGGCCGTCGCGATGGTGTCGACGCCGTCGTCGGTCTTCTCCAGCAGTTCCTGGGCGTACCGGATCCGCTGGGTCAGCAGCCACTGAAGGGGGGTCGTGCCGGTCACCGCCCTGAAGTGGCGGCCCAGGTGACGGGAGCTCATCCCCGCCCGGCGGGCCAGGTCCTCCACGGTCAGCGGCTGGTCGAGCCGTTCGATGATCCAGGGGAACAGGGCAGCGAGCGGGTGGTCGTCCTGCTCGGGCACCGGGGCGGTGACGAACTGGGCCTGGCCGCCCGCCCGGTGCGGTGGCACGACCAGGCGGCGGGCGACGGCGTTGGCGACCGACGAGCCGAGGTCGAGACGGACGAGGTGCAGGCACAGGTCCAGGGCGGCGGCCTTGCCGGCGGAGGTGAGCACGCTGCCGTTGTCCACGTAGAGCACGTCCGGGTCGACCTCGACCCGCGGGTGGCGGGCGGCCAGGACCTCGGTGTGCGCCCAGTGCGTGGTGGCGCGCCGCCCGTCGAGAATCCCTGCCGCGGCGAGTACGAACGCACCCGTGCACAGGGAGGCCACGCGTGCGCCCGCCTCATGGGCTTCGCGCACCGCGTCGACGAGCTGCGCGGGCGGTTCCTCGTCGAGGTCCGCCCAGCCGGGGACGATCACGGTGTCGGCCTGCCGGAGCCGGTCAAGCCCTGCGTCGGGCTCCAGCCTGAACCGGCCGACCTGTACGGCGGCGGGGCCGCAGACGGTGAGGTCGTACCAGGGGCCCGTCACGCCGGCCGGGGCGGCGGCGAACACCTCGTGTGCCAGGGAGAGTTCGAAGTGCAGCATCCCGTCGGTGGCGGCGAGCGCGACAGTGGTCATGTCCGTAATTGTATGGGGCCTGTCGTTCCGGACACTCACGATCGGGTGCTCAGCGCCGCCAGGATGGCCGCAGTTGATCGTTCGAGCACAGGGGAGAGCTCATGGGAGCGGGTCGGGCAGTGACGGTGTTCGGTGCGTACGGGCACACGGGGCGGTTCGTGGTGGCGGAGCTGCGGAGGCGGGGGTTCGTCCCGGTCCTCTCCGGTCGCGACGAGGTCAAGCTGAAGGCGCTGGCGGCGTCACACCCCGGACTGGAGGTGCGGCCTGCGTCGGTCGACGATCCGGAATCGCTCGACCGTGCGCTGGCCGGCGCCGAGGCGGTGGTCAACTCCGCCGGGCCGTTCGCCACGACCGCGGCCCCCGTGATCGAGGCGGCCCTGCGCGCCGGCGTCCCGTACGTCGACGTGGCGGCCGAGATCGAGGCGAACGCGGACACGTTCGCGCACTTCGGGGATCGCGCCCGCGCCACGGGAGCGGTGGTCGTCCCGGCGATGGCGTTCTTCGGCGCCCTCGGCGACCTGCTCGCCACAGCGGCGATGGGCGACTGGACCGCGGCCGACGAGGCACACGTCGCCTACGCGCTGAGCGACTGGCAGCCCACGGACGGGACGCGGGCCGCGGGCGCTGTCTCCCGGCAGCGGCGGGGTGGTGCGCGGGTCGTGTACCGGAACGGGCGGCTGGACTACCGCCACGACGAGACGACGATCCTGCAGTGGCCCTTCCCCGAACCGCTCGGATCCCGGGCGGTCATCGGGGAGTTCACCATGGCCGACGTCGTCACCATCCCCAGCCATCTGTCCATCCCCGACGTGCGCACCCACATGACGGCCGAGGCCGCCCGGGGCGTGACGGCCCCGGACACACCGACTCCGGCCGCCGTCGACGAGCACGGCCGGTCCGCCCAGACCTTCCTCGTCGACGTCGTCGTGCGCTCCGGCGGCTCGGAGCGGCGTGCGGTGGCGAGGGGGCAGGACATCTACGCCGTCACGGCGCCGCTCGCCGTGGAGGCGGTCCACCGCATCCTCACCGGGCAGACCAGGATGGTCGGCGTCGCCTCAGCCGGCGAGATCTTCGACGCGGCCGACTTCCTCGGCGCGCTGTCCTCGCACCTTTCCGTGGAGCTGGTCCGGTAGGGCCGGTGGCGAGCAGTCCGCTCGCAGCCCGGAGTTGGTGTCGTCGGCCACGAGCGGCCGGTGCTCCGCCGGCCGGCCCCTCACGGTGTGCGGAATCCGCGGAACGTCACGTGCTTGCGGGTCTCGAAGCCGAGCCGTTCGTACAGTGCGAGCGCACCCGCGTTCGCTTCGGCGACATGCAGGAAGGGGCGCTCGCCGCGGGCGACGACGCGTGCGATGAGCGCGCGCAGCAGGCGGATCGCATGGCCCTGTCCACGTGCCTCGGGCGCGGTGCAGACGGCGCTGATCTCGGTCCACCCGGGAGGCCTCAGCCGCTCCCCCACCATCGCCACCAGTGCACCGCCGTCACGGATGCCGAGGTAGGTGCCGAGCTCATGCGTCCGGGGCCAGAAGGGTCCCGGGCGGGTCCGCTCGACGAGGTCGAGCATCTCGGGGACGCTCTCCGCCCCGAGTTCGACCACGCCGGCGTCGGAGGCGGTACGGGACAGGTCCGGGCCGTCGTCACCGGCCCAGATCAGCTGGCGGCCCTCCAGCACGAAGACCGGCTCCCAGTCGGACGGCGGCGTCGCCGGGCAGCTGAACATGTCGGCGAACTCGCCCGGTCCCAGCAGCTTGGCCAGCTCGGCCCATGCTTCCGCGTCCGGTTCGGCCGGTACAGCGCAGAAGGTCGCCACTCCTGGCACGTAGGTGAGAGCGCCGCCGAGCCGCCGGGCGAGATGTGCGTGGTGCCCGCGGAGCGACTCGCCCACCGGGTCGTCGAGTGCGACGGCGTCGCTGAGCCCCGTCATCGTGCTGCGCCCTTCCTGCCAACTGCCGCTGCCGACCGGCCAGGAAACCGGCACGGCGTCTTCGGATGCCGACGCCATGCTAGTCAGCCCCTCCCGACGGCATGCGCGCTGGGAGCGCGCACAACGTGTGGAGGGGATGGGAGACCGCTCCGCCGCCGTGAGGGGTGCCAAACGTCACCCCTCGGCGCCATCGACGTCGGCGGAGTCGCTGTCGCCGGAGCCCAGCCGGACGCGCGCACCCGCCACCCGCTCGCATGGCAGGGGAAGGGTGAGCGAGCCCTCCGGGGGTCTCCTGCGGTTGCCGCACCCTACGCGCCGGGTTACCACGTGATTACCGCGTGTCAGGCGGGACCGCGGCGAACCCAGGGAGAAATCACATGGCAGTGGAGATCAAGCCTCTGGTGAAACCTTCGAGGCTCAGACGGCGCGCAGGTCTGGCGGGCGAGTGCCTGGCGGAGTTCCTCGGGACGTTCGTGCTCATCGCCTTCGGATGCGGTGTCGTGGCGATGACGGTGGCGGCGCTGCCCGGTTCGGGCCGCACCGAGGGCCCCCTCGTCTTCTTCCTCAGCGCCGGGGACTGGCTCCTGATCACCTGGGGCTGGTGCATGGCCGTGATCCTCGGCATCTACGTGGCCGGTGGCGTCAGCGGAGCGCACATCAACCCGGCGGTCACCCTGGCCTTCGCCGTCCGGCGCAAGTTCCCCTGGGTCAAGGTCCTGCCCTACTGGGCCTCCCAGGTGCTCGGCGCCCTGGCCGGGGCCGCCCTGGTCTACGCCGTCTACCACGACGCCATCAACGCCTTCGACGACGCCTTCAGGGGGCCGAAGACCAACGGGAAGACCCTCGCCACGTTCTCGATCTTCGCGACGTTCCCGGCGCCGTACTTCGGCGGTGGCGTCTGGGGGCCGCTGCTCGACCAGATCGTCGGCACCGCCTTCCTGGTCATGCTGGTGGTGGCGATCATCGACCTGCGCAACACGGCCGTGAAGGCGAACCTCGGCCCGTTGGTGATCGGCTTCGTCGTGGCGGCCATCGGCATGTCCTACGGCGCGAACGCCGGATACGCCATCAACCCGGCCCGCGACTTCGGCCCGCGCCTGTTCACCTGGATGGCGGGATGGGACGGACTGGCCTTTCCCGGCAGCCTGGCCGGGGCGTTCAGCGACTACTGGTGGATCCCGATCGTCGGGCCTCTCGTCGGCGGTGTGATCGGCGTGCTGATCTACGACCTGTTCATCGGCGACGTGCTGCACGCCCGCGCGCAGCAGGGCGAGCAGCCGGAGCCCGGCCGGACGCGTCCCACCACGTCCGACGAGGAGTGAGCGGTAGCGGCCACGGGCGGGACGAGGGCCGGTGCTAGATTCCTCTGGGCGTCCGGCCGTGGGCGGTGCGGATCGCCTGCCGGACAGGTGAACCGGCCCAGGACAGGCCTGTATCGGATGGTGGCGCGATCCATGACTGACCCGGAGGAGATCCCCGGCGCGGCCGACGCTCCCCTTCCACGGATCCTGGGCAACACCGGCTCGCTCGTCGCGGCCGGCGCGGAATCGACCGGCGCCCTGTGGCGACTGGCCGAGCCCGGCCGGCAACTGGACGCCAACCTCGTCCGCGTCCCGGCCCGGGGGTCCATCGACGCCCACGCCGAGCCCGACCTCGACGTCCTGCTGCTCGTCGTGGACGGCGACGGCGTGCTCGGCTCGGCCGCCGGGCCCTGCCCGGTGGAGTCCGGCAGCCTCGTCTGGCTGCCGCACGGCAGCGTCCGCAGCGTGCGGGCGGGCGAGAACGGCCTGTCGTACGTGACGGTCCACCGCCGCCGCCCCGGCATGCGAATCCAGAGCCGGCCCGGCGCGTGACAGCCGTACCGGGCCGGAGGCGCACAGTCGGGTGAACAGCGTGTCGTCCTCATCTCAGCGGCGACACGGGGCAAGGCGGGTCGGGGCGTGTCAGCCGGGGGGCGGCGACTCGCCGGGCCGGGCCCGCCACGCCGACTACGCCCTGCGCGTCGACCCGGTCTCCACGACGACCGAGCGGCAGGACGCGACCTTCCGCGTCGGCTACTGAGCCCGGCCCGGGCAGAACACCGGGACGCGCTGGACGAGGTTGCTGGCGAACCCACCCCGGTTCCAGGGCTGTTCGGTGGGCTGGGTGCGTCCCGAACCGTCGTGGGCGCGCACGCTCAGCACATGGTCGCCGGGTGCGGCGGTCCATACGGAGGACCACCGGCGCCAGGCCCATCGGTGGCCGTGGTCCGGTTCGAGATCGGCCGGACGCCACGTCGCGCCGCCGTCCGTGCTCACCTCCACCGCCGTCACCGGGGCGTGTCCCGACCAGGCCCGTCCTTCCAGCGTGACCGTGCCAGGCGCCACCACCCGGGTCCGGGACATGAAGTCCGGGAAGCCCGGTGGGATCAGGAGCGCACGGGGAGCGATGAGGGTGACCGGGTCGCCCTCCTCCCCGGGCTCCCGCCTGATCCGGTAGGCGACGGACTGCTGGAAGCCGGTGAAGGGGAGGGCGAGGACCGTAATGTCGCGCAGCCACTTGACCTGGGCCATCCCGTACCACCCGGGCACCACGAGACGGAGCGGACTGCCGTGCTGGGGCGGCAGGGGTGCGCCGTTCATCGCGTAGGCGACCAGGGCCTCGGGGTCGTCGCCGGTCGCGACTCCGAGGGGCAGGCTGCGCTGGTAGTCCTGCTCGACACCGCGCTCCACTCCGTGGTCCGCCCCGGTGAAGACGACGTCGACCGCGTCCGACTCCACCCCGGCCTCCCGGAGGAGGAGCCGCAGGGGCACCCCCGTCCATTCCGCCGTGCCGACGGCCTCGACCAGCCACGGCTGGCTGACCGGCCTCGGTGACAGCAGAGCCCTGCCGTTGCCCGCGCACTCCAGGGTGACGCGTGTGGTGACCGCCGGGTAGGCACGCAGCCGCGCCGGCGACAGGCTCAGAGGGTGCCGTACACGGCCGCCGACCGTCAGACGCCATGCGGTCGCGTCCGGGACGTAGGGGATGTCGTAGTGCGTCAGGACGTAGTGCAGGCCCGGCGGGGTGACGTCGTGGCGCAGGGCCTCCAGCGGCAGGCCGTGGTTGCGGGCGGCCAGGGCCAGCTCGTCCTGTCCCAGGCCCTCGCCGGGGGCGGCCAGTCGGGCGGGCGTGCTCACGTCGGCGATGCGACGTCCCATGCCCCCATTGTCGTCCGTCCCCGCCGGACCCGCCCGGACGGCCCCTCGGCCCAGCATGACGCCTCTTTCGCGGCTGGGGTCCTGACAGATGTCAGGCACCGCTCCGCCCCGGGCCTGCCTAGGGTGCGGGGCGGTGAGACGGCCACCGTCCCGTGCGCCGACGCCACGGCACCGAAAGGAAACGTCATGCGCAAGACGACCGCGGCACTCGCCGTCGCCGGAGCACTCGCCCTCGTGGTCACCGCCTCCCAGAGCGCCGCGGCCGACGGACACGGCAGGGGCTGGTACGGCGTGTGGGCTAACGGCGTCAACGTCCGCGACATCAACGAGGGCAACTGCATCCACGCACCGAGCACCGCCAACTGCCCCACGGTGCTCGGACAGATCAACTCCTGGGACGAGGTGCTGGTGTACTGCCAGATCCCGGGCCAGTCGGTCGGCGGCAATCCCTACTGGCTGATGGTCCAGCCCCGGGGCTGGACCAAGTACGGGATCATTTCCAGCTACTACGTCGAGAACAACACCAACTGGATCGACGGGGTACCCGGACCGAACGGCTGTGTGATCTAGGGCGTGTCCCGCCGCGGGACGCGCATCCTGGGGAAGGAGGCAGGTCCATGGGAGGTGCGGTGAGCCGGATCCTGGTGACCGGGTCCGCCGAGGGGCTCGGGCGGGCCGCTGCGGAGACGCTGCTGGCAGCGGGGCACGACGTGGTGGTGCACGCCCGGAACCAGGAGCGGGCGGCGGTGCTCGGCGAGCTGACCGACCGTGGGGCTCACCTCGTGGTGGGCGACTTCGCCGAGCGTGACGCCGTGCGGCGGGTCGCCGACGAGCTGAACGCGTCACGGCCGCTCGACGCCGTCATCCACAATGCCGGGGTGTGGAGCGGGCCCTCGGTCATGCCGGTCAACATCGTCGCGCCCTACCTGCTGACCGCGCTGCTGCGCGGGCCTCGCCGGCTGGTGTACCTGAGCAGCAACTCCCACGTCGGCGGGCGGCCGTCGTCACTGGACGGGGTGGACTGGCAGGGCCGGAGCGCGGGGTCGTACGCCGACAGCAAGCTCTTCGTGACGACGCTGGCGGCCGCGGTGGCCCGGCTGCGCCCGGGGGTGCTCAGCAACGCCGTGGATCCGGGCTGGGTGCCGACGCGGATGGGCGGGCCGAACGCGCCGGACGACCTGGAGCTCGGCCACCAGACGCAGGAGTGGCTGGCGGTGAGCGACGACCCGGAGGCCCTGACCGCGGGCGGGTACTGGTACCACGGCCGGAGGTTGCAGCCGCATCGCGCCGTCCACGACGAGGCGTTCCAGGACCGTCTGGTGCGGGCCCTGGCCGAGGAGACGGGCACCGCCCTCTGAGCTGCCGGCCGGGGCGTCCGTGCCGGTCGGAGCGCTCGCATCTCACATGGGTGGGTCCCGGCGGGGCACCCGTGTCTCCGTTCACCGGGTGAGGAACGGGGAGTCGAGTGATGAGCGCCGAAGACGCGGACAAGCTGCTGGACGGGCTGACCGTGGACACCAGCCGACGGGAGCAGCCGATCGTGCTGGACGGGGACGGGCGCCCCATCCGGACGTGGCGGGAGAACCATCCCTACGACCGCAAGGTGGGCCGCAAGGAGTACGAGCGGTCCAAGCGCATCCTGCAGATAGAGCTGCTCAAGCTCCAGCGGTGGGTCAAGGACACCGGCGCACGCCTGGTCGTCGTGTGCGAGGGGCGTGACGCGGCGGGCAAGGGCGGCACGATCCAGCGGCTGACCGAGCGGCTCAACCCGCGTGGCGCACGCGTGGTCGCCCTGGACAAGCCCACCGAGCGCGAGGCGGGCCAGTGGTACTTCCAGCGGTACATCGCGCACCTGCCGACGGCCGGGGAGATCGTCTTCTTCGACCGCTCCTGGTACAACCGGGCCGGCGTGGAACGTGTGATGGGCTACTGCTCCAAGGACGAGTACGAGCTGTTCCTCGACCAGTGCCCGGCCTTCGAGCGGATGCTGGTGGACGACGGGATCCTGCTGGTGAAGTTCTGGTTCTCCGTGTCGCGCTCCGAGCAGCGCACCCGCTTCGCGATCCGGCAGGTCGACCCGGTGCGCCAGTGGAAGCTGTCCCCCACCGACCTGGCCTCGCTGGACCTCTGGGACGACTACACCGAGGCGAAGGTGGACATGTTCCGCGCCACCGACGCCGCCCACGCCCCCTGGACGGTCGTCAAGAGCAACGACAAGCGGCGCGCCCGACTGGAGACCATGCGCAGTCTGCTGTCGCGTATCGACTATGCCAGCAAGGACCGGGAGGCGGTCGGCACACCCGATCCCCTCATCGTGGGGGCCGCCGACACCCTCCTGGAGCCGGGTGAGGAGGACACCATGCTGTCCCCCACTCCGTTGTCCCCCGGAGCCGGCGGGCCCGGCAAGCATCCCGAGGGCCGCTGACGCCGGCCCCGGGGCCCCTGCCGCCCGGGCGGCAGGGGCCCCGCGGTCCGCGTCGTCACCGGGTCGAAGCGCGTGTCTCCGTGCGGTGGTCGTAGTACGCCCAGACGGCCACGGCCACCACGGCGGTGAGCCCGACCGTCAGGAACCGCACGGCGCCGCTGGTCAGGTAGGCGACCAGACCGGTGAGCCCGGCTCCGCACAGCATGATCAGACGGCTGACGAAGCGGTTCTCGGGCGGCTGGGGGTCCTCCCGGTCCTTGAGGTCGTGCAGGGCGTCATGAGCCGGGTGCGCGGAACCGCGACGGGCGCGGGCGCGGTACTGCAGTCCGTAGCTGATCAATGCGTACAGGGCGAGGGCGCCCAGGACCCAGAGCCAGACGTAGGGGTCGTCGTCACTCGATCCTCTTGCCAGGTACACGACATTTCTCCTTCGGGGAGCGGGCCTCGACGGTGAGCGGGACTCAACTGCTGCTGCCGCCCCGGCGGCCCGTGTCCGCCTCGGCATCAGCCGCGGGGTCGGCGGGACGGAAGCATGCCGTCACCGTCTTGCCGTGCCGCTGGCACCTCATCTCCCACTCGTCGGCGAGCCTGCTCACGATCGCCACTCCGCGCCCGGAGACCTCACCCGGCTCCGGATCACGCCGGCGCGGCAGCGTCGGGTCCTCGTCGTGGACGCTGACATGAAGGCAGTCGCCGTCCCAGGTGAGGACCAGGTGCGCGTCACTGTGCGCATGGATGTGCGCGTTGGTGATCAGCTCGGACACTGCCAGCACGACGGCGTCCACCGTGTCCGGCTCGGCAGCCGCCCAGGGCAGGGTCTGGAGACGGCTGCGCGTCCACTCCCGCCCTGCGCGCACCCCTTCGGACATACGAAAAGAGTGCGCCCACCCCATCGCCTTCACCGCCACTGCCCCCGGTCCCCTCTACTCCGTCCCAGACGAACTCGTGCTCAGCCGGGTACCCCGCCGCGGCCTCGACAGGCATGGGCCGCACGTCGCCGCCGTCGCCGCCGGGCACGGACCGCCTCGCGCCGATCGTCAGGGGCCTGGAGAACCGGCCGGGCCCGGAAGGCGGGGAACCGTCTGCGCGGACGCCGTTCGTGACGCGCATGAACTCCAGCTTCTGGTGGGTGACCTTCCGGGTGATCGACGAGGGCAGCTGGGGCTCGCGCGGCACCGTCCTGTCGGTGCTCTCCCTTCTCGACACCGGGGTGTTCACCGAGGAGAAGGCCGACGCGGTGCGGACCGCGCTCGGCGCATGAGAAGGGTGTGGGCGGCCTCGCCGCACACGCGGAGCGAGCAGGACCCGCCCCGATGCGGATGGTGGGCGGGCCCTGCTCGTGCGCACCATTGTCGGGACCGGGTTGCGGGCGGACCACGCGTGAGATCCGCGGATGTGCGCGCGGCGCGCACACCCCGCGTGCGTGGCGCACATCCCGCACGTCACACCCGCCGGCGCACCGGGGCACTGCCGACTGCCGCGTCGCGCCGCTGCGTCGTCGCACATCACCCCCCTGGCGCCACATGACGCAGCCCGGCACGGGTAGGCGGTGCGCATGAGCGACGGCGGGACGGAAGACGAAACGGGCGTGCGCGCCACAAGGAGCGACGGCCGGGGCGGTGAAGGGTGGTAGACACCTACGTCACCGGCGCCCGCAGCCGGGTGCGACCCCGGGTAGCACCCGTCGGCCTGCGGCGACGATACTGGCAGGCGCACGTACCCCCGCTTACAGATGGACCCATGCAGACCTCCCTCACCGTTCGCCCCATGACTCCCGACACGGTGTGGCCGGCGCGCGGCCGCCACGCCCCGGGATCCGCGGAAGACGTTCTCCGGCGCGCCCTGCAGCAGCGCAAGGACAGCCGGGCCATCGACGACTTCCTGGAGCTGCCCGAAGACGAAACCGCCCCGGGGGAAAGGGTCTTCGAGGCCCGCTGGCGGGTCGGTGACGACGTGACCGTACGCGCCCGGCTGAGCCTGAAGCCCGGCCCGGGCGAGGGGGACGGGCAGGAGTGGCTGCTGGTCGCGGAGGCCGAGCAGCCGTGGGACCACGCATGGCCCTCCCCCGTCGGCCTGTTCTGGCCGGAGGACCCCGACATCGCCTGGGACCAGGACGCCGCCACGCGTCTGGCCCTGGGGAAGATCAACCCCCTGCCCCAGGACGACAGGGAGATCCGCCGCCTGCTCAGAAGCGCCGTGCGCGGAGGGTGGCACATCCACGTGGTCGTCCACGAGGCGATGACCACCGACGACCGGGGGCGTACGCCGGTGGCGCGGTGGCTCCCGCCGGGCCTGCGCCACCGTGTCGTGGAGCATCACGCGGCCCCGCAGCAGCTGCGCGGCCTGAACTGGGCCCTGCGGGACAGCGGCGTCGAGGTGCCGCGCGGTGGCGCGGTGGTCCTGCCGGGCGTTCCGGCGCCGGAGGGCTACGACGCCCGGGACTTCTCGGTCCGTGCCGTCTTCCTCGACGGCTCCGAGCCGGCCGATCTCGTCGACGCGGTGACGCGGTTCGCCGCACTCCCTCGGCCCCTGCCCGACGGCGCCAAGGACGCCCTCACCGCGCTGCGGGAGGACTGGCACCTGCTGACGCTCCAGGAGGAGCTGGACCGCCAGCGCGGTCTGGTGGCGATGTACGCCGAGGCGCTGGAGGCCATGACGAAATCCCGTGACCTGTACCGGGAGGCGGCCGAGAGTGCCCACGAGGCCTTGGCCGTCTACCAGGAGTCCGCCCGGGCCGCTCCCGCCGGAAGCCAGCCCTCGGGTCCGGCCGCCGTGTCCCCGCTCCAGCAGCTCACACGGACGTTCGAACGCTTCAAGGTCAAGCGTCCCGCGGCTCCGGCCGGTGACCAGAAGAAGAACGACGAAAAGGGCGAGGCGACGAGCGAGGGACGGAGCACCGACGACCAGCGCGTGACCTCGGAGCAGTAGCTCCCTCCTCGTGGGGCGCACGTGTCAGTCGTGCCGTCCTGGATACGCGGTCCGTACGGCATCACGGCCCGCCCGGGAAGGTCGACCACGACATGGGCAATCATCGGCACCACTCGCGGACCACGCTCCGCGTCAACGGCAAACCCCACACGCTCACCGTCGACCACCGGCGGGTCCTGCTGGACCTCCTGCGGGAGGAACTCGAGCTCACGGGCGCCAAGAAGGGCTGCGACCACGGCCAGTGCGGCGCCTGCACGGTCCTGCTGGACGGGCGGCGCGTCAACAGCTGCCTGCTGTTCGCGGTCGCCCTCGACGGCTGTGAGGTGACCACCATCGAGGGCCTGTCCGGCGACGGCGAGGAGCCGCATCCGCTGCAGCGGGCCTTCCTGGAGCGCGACGCGTTCCAGTGCGGCTACTGCACCCCGGGCCAGATCTGCTCCGCGGCCGGCGCCCTCGCCGAGGCCGCGGCCGGTCACCCCTCGCACGTCACCGATCCGGCGGCGCCCTCGGGCGAGCCGGTTCACCTGAACCGGGAGGAGATCCGGGAGCGGCTGAGCGGCAACCTGTGCCGGTGCGGTGCGTATCCGCGGATCGCCGAGGCCGTGGAGGACGTGATCCCGTGAAGGAGTTCGCCTACGTCCGCGCCGGCAGCGTCGAGGAGGCGACCTCCGCGTACGCCTCCCACGCCGGCGCCCGCTACCTCGGGGGCGGCACCAACCTCGTCGACCTGATGAAGCTCGGCGTCGAGGCGCCCACCGCCCTCATCGACGTCACCCGGCTGCCCCTGGACGCGGTCGAGGAACTGCCCGACGGCGCGCTGCGCGTCGGGGCGATGGTCCACAACAGCGACCTCGCCGCCCACCCTCTCGTCCGCGACCGGTACCCGGCGCTGTCGCAGGCGGTGCTCGCGGGTGCCTCCGGGCAGTTGCGCAACGTGGCGACGACCGGCGGGAACCTGCTCCAGCGCACGCGGTGCCCGTACTTCCAGGACCTGTCGAAGCCGTGCAACAAGC
The DNA here is from genome assembly GCF_019733245.1 of Streptomyces sp. WAC04114. Taxonomy (NCBI): domain Bacteria; kingdom Bacillati; phylum Actinomycetota; class Actinomycetes; order Kitasatosporales; family Streptomycetaceae; genus Streptomyces; species Streptomyces sp. WAC04114. Next base: position 55,938 of record NZ_JAIGQA010000016.1, on the reverse strand, counting down.
GCGAGCCGGGCAGCGGCTGCGGTGCGCGGGACGGTGTCCACCGTGATCACGCGGTGCTCGGGCACTCCGCACAGTGCATCGCCACCCATCCGTCGGACATGGCGGTGGCGCTTGCCGCCCTCGACGGGCGTGTCGAGCTGGACGGGCCCGAGGGTGCCCGGAGTGTCGCGGCGACGGACTTCCACCGGCTGCCCGGGGACCGGCCCGAGCAGGACACCGAGATCCGTCCCGGCGAGCTGATCACCGGTGTGGTGCTGCCCGCTGCCACGGCCGGGCTGCCGTCGGCGTACCGCAAGGCCCGCGACCGGGCCTCGTACGCCTTCGCGCTCGCGTCCGTCGCGGTCGTGCTGCGCCTGGAGGACGGGGTCGTCGGCCATGCGGGGCTCGCCTTCGGGGCGCTGGCGCACCGGCCGTGGCGGGCACGGCGAGCGGAGGAGGCGCTGCTGGGCGCGGCCCCGACCCGCGCGGCGTTCGAGCACGCCGCCGAACTCGAACTGTCCGAGGCACAGCCCCTGCGGGACAACGCCTACAAGGTGCCGCTCGCCCGCAATCTCGCCGTGGACGTGCTGTCCCGGCTCACGGACACCTCGCTCACCAGGAGGGCCTCATGACCGGCAGCGTGGGAGCCCCCGTCGAGCGCCGGGAGGGGGGGAGAAAGGTCAGTGGCACCGCCCGCTACGCCGCCGAGTTCCACTCCCCCGACCGGGCTCAGGCGTGGCCGGTGCCGGCGAGTGTGGCCCGGGGCCGGGTGACCGGTGTCGACACAGCGGCCGCCCTGGCCGTGCCCGGTGTCCTCACCGTCCTCACCCACGAGAACACGCCGCGCCTCGCCGGGTCGAACGATCCCACGCTCGACGTGTTGCAGAGTGCTCGGGTTCCGCACCGCGGCTGGTTCGTGGCCCTGGTGGTGGCCGAGACCCTGGAGGCCGCCCGGGCCGGTGCCGGCGCCGTTCGCGTCACCTACGACGCCGAGGCGCACGATGTGGTCCTCACCGCCTCGCACCCGGGCGTGTACGTGCCGGAGGAGGTGAGCGGGGGTCAGCCGGCCGTCCGTGAGCAGGGCGATCCGGACGGTGCGTTCGGATCCTCGGCCGCCCGGGTCGACGTCGCCTACCGGGTGCCCCCTCTGCACAACCACCCCATGGAGCCGCACACCAGCACCGCCCGCTGGGAGGACGGCCGGCTCCTCGTGCACACCTCCAGCCAGGGCACCGGTGCCGTGCGGGTCGCGCTCGCCGGGCTGTTCGACCTGCCCGAGGAGCGGATCGTCGTCACCGCCGAGCACGTGGGCGGCGGTTTTGGATCCAAGGGCACGCCACGGCCCGACGTGGTGCTCGCCGCGATGGCGGCACGGGAGACCGGGCGGCCGGTGACGGTCGCTCTGCCGCGCCGCTACCTGCCGGCCGTCGTGGGGCACCGCGCCCCGACCCTCCACCGGCTGCGACTCGGAGCCGACGAGCACGGCCGTCTCACGGCCCTCGTGCACGAGGTCACCACGCACACCTCCCGCATCAAGGAGTACGTGGAGCACGCGGCGGTGCCCGCGCGGGTGATGTACGCCGCTCCCCACCGTCGTACGGTGCACCGGGTCGCGGCGCTCGACGTGCCGTCGCCGTCGTGGATGCGGGCGCCGGGCCAGGCTCCGGGGATGTACGCGCTGGAGTCCGCCATGGACGAGCTCGCCGGCGAACTCGGCATGGACCCGATCGAGCTCCGCGTCCGCAACGAGCCCGACGTCGAGCCCGACAGCGGCAAGCCGTTCAGCAGCATGCACCTGATCGATTGTCTGCGCGAAGGCTCCCGGCGTTTCGGGTGGGACGGGCGCGATCCCCGCCCGGGCACGCGCCGGGACGGGCCCCTGCTGCTGGGGACCGGCGTGGCGGCGGCGAGCTACCCGGTCATGGTGAGCCCCTCCACTGCGGCGGCCCGCGCGCTGCCCGACGGGACGTTCCTGGTGCGCATCAACGCCACGGACATCGGGACGGGCGCCCGGACCGTGCTCGCGCAGATCGGCGCGGACGCCCTCGGGGTGCCGCTGGAACGGGTACGGATCGAGGTCGGCAGCACGGAACTCCCGCCGGCGCCGCTCGCCGGCGACTCCTCCGGCACCGCCTCCTGGGGCTGGGCGGTGCACGACGCCTGCGCCCGGCTGGCCCGGCGACTGGCCGAGCACGCCGGGCCGCTGCCCGAGCGGGGCATCGACGTCCGTGCCGACACAAAGGGCACCGCGGACGCCGAGAGCGACTTCGCGCGGCACGCCTTCGGGGCGCACTTCGCCGAGGTCGCGGTGGACACGGTCACCGGCGAGGTCCGGGTCCGGCGGCTCCTGGGGGTGTACGCGGCGGGCCGCATCCTCAACGCCCGTACGGCGCGCTCCCAGTTCGTGGGCGGCATGACGATGGGCCTGGGCATGGCGCTGACCGAGGGCAGCACCATGGACGCCGCGTTCGGTGATTTTACCGAGTCGGATCTGGCCTCGTACCACGTGCCCGCGCACGCCGACGTCACCGAGATCGAGGCGCACTGGGTCGACGAGGAGGACTCCCACCTCAACCCCATGGGCAGCAAGGGGATCGGGGAGATCGGCATCGTCGGGTCGGCCGCGGCGATCGGCAACGCCGTGCACCACGCCTCGGGCGTCCGCTTCCGTGAACTCCCGCTCACACCCGACCGGGTGCTGACCGGGCTGATCGATTCCGGGGCACGGTAGGCGACCCGCCTGCTGCGGTCATGAGTGGACCGGGACCGGCCGACGACAGCGGCTCGATCCGGTCCACTCGGAGAGGTTGCTCCGGTCCATCCGGAGGGGTTGCTCCGGTCCATCCGGCGGGACTGCTCCGGACCTCACTCCGCCGTGCCGTGGGCCTCGGACGCCGACGCGGCCTCCCACTGCCGGGCGGCGATGGGCGCCAGCACCCGGAAGTCCAGGGCGACGAGGGCCAGCAGAGCCGCGCACCCGGCGACCGCGGCGGCCAGCCACGGCGGGGCGAGCGCCAGGTCGACGGCACGGGACAGGGACACCGACGGGAAGGAACCGCCGTAGGCCTGGGCCCCGGCCAGCACCGTGGGCACCAGCACCGCCCCGGCCAGCACCAGCGCCACGGGGCGCAGCGCCAGCAGCAGGGCCAGCACCGTGCACAGCACCGACAGGCCGAGGGCGAACGCGTGCAGCCTCAGGGACGCGTCGCCGCGCTGCAGCGGGAAGTGAACGACCGCGCACACGGCGAGGGCCAGGGCTGCGAGCCATCCCGACCAGGACACGGACCGGGCGTACCGGTCCGTCGCCGGCTCACGCTCCTTGGGTGAGTCGTCGGGGGTGGGGTGGGTCGCGTGGACCGAACCCGCGCGTGCCGCACGGCGCTTGCCCAGTCGGCCGGGCGTCTCGGGCTTCGCGGTCTCGCCCTCGGGGCCCGATGTCCCGTTGGCGCGACGGCCGTTGCGGTCCAGCCGCTCCAGGCCGAGCCGGTCGATCAGCTCGACCAGCTCCCCGACGGACCCGGCCGGTGGCGGCCGCGCGCAGTGCCTCCTCGCGGACGTGGGGCTCCTGCGGCTCCTTGTGCAGCAGGGTCACCAGCCGGGTCACTTCCTCCGCCGGCCGGTGGGCGGCCGCGGCCCGGATCGCCTCGTCGGCGCAGTCGGCGTCGCGCGGGGGCTTCGTCAGCAGGGCGATCATCCGGGACACGTCCTCCACGGACCGGGACACCCCCGCGGTGCGGAGCGCGTCGACCCTCGCCTGCGTGTGGTCGGGCGTCTCCTCCAGCGAGACGATGAGGTCGACGACCTCCTCCAACGGCCGGTCGGCCACGGCGGCGTGCACCAGGTCGCTGACGGCGTCGCCGTAGGGTGCGCCGGAGGCCGGGCCGGTGCCGGGCCGGAGCTCCACCGGGTTGTCGTCGAGCGACCGGATGACGAACGGTCGCGCGCCCGGCCGGCCGGCGTCGTCAGGGTCGGACCCGGACGACGCGACGGCACCCTCCGGAACGGCGCCCTCCGGAACTTCGCCCGCCGGGCCGGCGCCCTCCGGAACGACGTCCTCCGGGGTGGCGTTGGTCACATGGTCGGCGGGTCCGGCGGAAGAATCGGCCTCGTCCGGGCCGGCGGTGGTGGTCACGTGAGCGGGAACGGCAGCATCCTGCGCGAGCTCCGGCCGGTCCATGGCGGGAGCGGCGGGCCGTGCCTCCGCGGGATCCAGCCAGTCCTCGGCGGGCGGTACGGGCCGCGCGCCGGCCGGGTCCGGCTCCGGCGCGGCCGGTCGCACTCCCGCCCCGGCCGCCGGGTGGGAGCCGAGGGCCATGGGCTCGGCGTCCGCCCGGTCGGCCTGGTGGGAACCGGCGACGGCGGGCTCGGAGTGCGCCGTGGGGTTCGCCTCGTACGTCTCGTACGGGCCGGCGGCGGGCTGCGCGCTCGTCTGCTCCACCTGGTGTGTGCCGGTGGCGACGGTCGTCTCGGCGGACGGCTGGGCGGACCCGTTCGGCTCGTTGGATATGGCAGGTTCGTTCGAGCGGGGTGATGAAGAGCAGGTGGTCATACTCGCCTCCATGGGGAGAGTGCGGCCGCTCCTGCGCCCCCGTCGTGTGACGAGCGACGTTACGCTGACCATTACTCGGCGCCCCGTCACCCCGTGCCACTCGGGTGAGCCAGCGGGATGACCACCCGTACGGAAAATGCGCCGACTCGCCGACATATCGGGCCCCGGCCGCAATACAGCCGCCGGAAAAGGGAATCCAGCTAAGGACACCCCGTGTCGCGGCATGCCAGGAGGAGGGCAACCCGTGGATACGACCACCAAGGTGATCATTCTGGCCGCGGTTCTCGCGGTCTTCGTCCTCGTCGTCGCCGTCGTCGTCCTGGTGCGGCTGGTCCGCACCCGCCGCGATCTGCGGCGCGCGGGACTGCCCACGGGCCCGCGCTGGGTCTTCTGGGGCGCGGTGCTCTACCTCGTGCTGCCCGTCGACCTGGTGCCCGACCCGGTGTACCTGGACGACGTCGGCGTTCTGCTGCTCGCTCTGCGCACTGTCCGCGGCTCCCTCGGCGAACGGGAGCGCAGTACGGCACACCGGCCGGACCGGCAACTGGCCGATGACTACGGAAAGTAAGGAAACCAACCACCCGTTCGATTCGTATAAGTCTCTGGAAGCCGAAACAGGCCGGCGAACCGGGCGGCCCCGCCCCCGGGCCCTGGCCTGATCGGCGCAGTACCGACGAGGGAGAGACGATGCAACCGTTCGCGCTCAACTACGCGCGCCCGGCAGTGGAGTTGGAAGCTGCCATTCCGTACGTGTACGACGCCGGACTGCAGTTGAACGTGCTCCGCGACGGACGGGTCGCGGCCTGCGACTTCGCCCTGTTGAGAGAGTTCGGCACCACGACGTCCACCGCCGGCTCCAAGACGCACTTCGACGACTGACCGCGGGCCGCCGACGATGACCGTACTGATCCTCACCTGCGAGGAGGACGTCACCGCGGACATGGTGGTCGTACACCTGAACGCGACGGGGGTTCCGGTGGTCCGGGTCGATCCCGCGGACCTGACCGGTGGCGTCGCACTCTCGGGGGAGTACGTGCACGGCCGGTTCCGAGGCCATCTGTCCGCCGGGGGGCGGCTGGTGAGCATCGGGGGGCTCCGGTCCGTGTGGGTGCGCCGGCCCGGTGTCCCGGCCGCACGGGCGGCCCAGCCGTCCGCGTGGCTGACCGAGGAGGCCGCCCAGGCGCTCTACGGCATGCTGCGCGGCTCGGACGCGCGCTGGATGAACGACCCCGACGCGGCGCGCCGGGCCCGGCACAAGCCGTGGCAGCTGCGCCATGCCCAGAGATGCGGACTGCCCGTGCCCGCGACGCTGATCACGACCTTCCCGCGCGCCGCCCGCGAGTTCGCCGAGCGTTACCCGGAGTTGGTGGTCAAGCCGGTGTCGGGCGCGCATCCGCAGGACCCGCCCCGGGCCGTGCCGACCAGCCGGGTCGCGCCGGACACGGACTTCTCGGCCGTCGCGTTCGGGCCGACGCTGCTGCAACGGCGGATCACCAAGCGGGCCGACATCCGGCTCACCGTCGTGGGCGAGCGGATGCTGGCGGCCCGCAAGGCGACCGCGGACGACGCGGACCCGGACGAGGTCGACGTGCGATTCGCCGCGCCCGGCTCGCCGTGGGTCCCGGTCGACGTGCCGTCCCGCATCGCGCCGGGCGTACTGGCCTATCTGCGGGAGGCCGGACTGGCCTACGGGGCTTTCGACTTCGTGGAGGACTCCGACGGGACCTGGTGGTTCCTGGAGTGCAACCAGTCGGGGCAGTTCGGGTTCGTCGAGGTGGAGACGGGTCAGCCGATCGCCCGGACCATCGCTGAGTGGCTGGCCCGGCCGGTGCCGGTGCAGCCGTCCCATGTCAACGGGTCCCACACGAAGGTCCGTTGAGTGACCGGGCCCGGCGATCCCGGGCCCGACTGGTGGTTCACTGCGGGCGCGGGCCGGGGAGCATGCCCGCGCGCTGCCAGCCCTGGCCCGGGGAGTGCGGACGGTCGTAGCCGAGGGACTGTGAGGGCCGCATGACCAGCTCCAGTTCCCTGCTCACACGTTCGGCCTCGCGGCGCACCTGGGCGGGTACGTCACCGCGCTCCGCGATGAGTCGGTCGTAGATGGGGGAATCCTGGAACACCCGTCAACGTGCCTTTCTGCTCGTCGGCCCCGTGATGGGGGCGAGACTGCGAGTGTAGGCGGCGCGGTGTCCCGGAGTGTGAATTCCTTGGGATGACTTGACGCAGACCGGACATCCGTGACAGGCGGGGGCGGGGTCGTTCAGGCTCCGGTCGTGGAACCCGGCCGGACGATCATCAGGACGGTGACCGTGGCCCAGAGCAGGTTGAAGACGCCGGTGAACATGGCGAGTTGCACGGTGTCCCGGTGGTCGGGAGCCCGCTCTTCCTTCAGCCGGTCGAGGAGTTCCTCCTGGCGGGGCAGGACGAAGGCCATCAGGATGCCGGCGGCCGCGGCGGTCAGGGCGATGGAGGTGATGAGCCATCCGCTGCCGAGGACGCCCATCGCGGCCGCGGTGGCGAGCCCGAGGACCGGGACGCTCAGCCCGACACCGGCGTAGACGCGGCAGATGCGGTGCAGGAGGGCCGGGGTGCCGACGCCGTCCGAGGGGGTCGTGCGGCGCGCGGCGGGCGGGAACATGCTGGCCGCGACGGTCACGGGACCGATGGCGACGATGGCGGCCAGGACATGGAGGGACAGCAGGATCTTGGTCACCGGGGCTCTTTCCGTGAATGCGGTCGACGGCGCCCACGCTAGGTCGCACCCGCGGATGCGCCCATGGGCTGGAACGACAGCTTCCAACGGGTTCTCGCCATCCGGCCCGACCTGCGCTCTCCCCTTCCGGGCTGCCCTGTGCCCACTTCACAAGGGTGGCGGGAAGTCGCCTAGGGTTGCCGTCATGCACTCCGTGGCGATCCTGGTTCTCGATCACGTCGTGCCGTTCGACATGGCGGCGCCCCAGCAGACGTTCGCCTGGACCCGTCTGCCGGACGGGCGGCCCGCCTACCGGGTCCGGTTGTGCGCCGAGGCACCCGAGGTGCGCGCGGACGGCGGCCTCACCCTGCGTATCGAGCGGGGGCTGGAGGCGCTGGCCGAGGCGGACACCGTCATCGTGCCCGGCTGCTCCCCCGACGCCGCACCGCCGTCCGCCCGGGTGCTGGCGGCCCTGCGGGAGGCGGCCGAGGCCGGGACCCGGATCGCGTCGGTGTGCGTCGGTGCCTTCGTGCTGGCGGAGGCGGGGCTTCTGGACGGCCTGCGCGCCACCACGCACTGGGTGGCCGCCGGTGAACTGGCCCGCCGCTTCCCGCGGGTCGAGGTGGCGCCGGACGTGTTGTACGTCGACAACGGGCAGATCCTCACCTCGGCCGGGGCCGCCGCCGCGCTGGATCTGTGCCTGCACATGATCCGCCGGGACTTGGGGTCGGCCGTAGCCGCGAACATCGCGCGGATGTCGGTCATGCCGCTGGAACGCGAGGGCGGACAGGCCCAGTTCATCGTGCACGAGCATCCGCCGGTCCCCCGGGGCTCGGCCCTGGAACCGCTGCTGGAGTGGATCGAGGACAACCTGGCGCGCGAGGTGACGCTGGGCGCGCTGGCCGCACGGGCGGGAATGAGCGAGCGGACCTTCAGCCGGCGCTTTCGCGAGCAGACCGGCACCACGCCGTTGCAGTGGCTGCTGCGGGCGCGGGTGCGGCGCGCCCAGTTCCTCTTGGAGAGCTCCGACCACCCCGTCGAACGGATCGCGTGCCAGGCCGGGTTCGGCTCGCCGACCGCGTTCCGGGAGCGGTTCCGCAAGGTAGTGGGCACCACGCCGTACGCCTACCGGGCGGCGTTCCACGGGCGGACGGACGCCTCGGCGGCCCCTGCCTAGGGGCCGCCGAGGCGCGCGCCGCCCGGTCTGTGCCGGGCCTCACATCCGTCAGCCGACCAGCGTCAGGCCGTTGTCGCCGCCCGCCTCGGCGGCATCGGGCCGCCCCTCGGTGAGCAGCAGGACGTCCGCCTTCGCAATGGCGTCGCTGATGTCGGACGTCCCCATCATCACGCACAGCGTGTAGCTGACGTCCTCCAGTTCGCGTGCCGCCGTCGGCACGTGCCTCTCCGACTGAGCGATCCTCAGCGACGCGTACCGCGTCAGCAACTCCCTGACGATCTTCCGGTCCGGTACAAGCACGTAGCGCCCCTCTCTCTGTTTTCGCTGCGTATGCCCGAACCACGCGGAAACATTCACACGATTTTCTCACCTGGGCCAGATTTGACGAGAAGTGATCGGATGCGACCGGTCTCAGACGATCTGGCCGGTGTGCAGAGCCGCCGGAGTCACCGCGTCCAAACCCCGCCTACATCATCAGCCGCAGCATGGACATGCCGACCTGGAATCCGGGCGAGCGCGCATCAGGATCCGCTGTGGAGCAGGTCCGCATCGATGTCCGCCGGGCACCTGCAACCCCCCAGGGCCATGGCTGTCGACAACTGCGTGCGATACGAGTCCAGCAGGGCGGTCACCCCTGCGGCACCGCCGAGTGCCAGGGCCCACACCACCGGGCGCCCCAGGAGTACGGCCCGTGCGCCCAGGGCCAGAGCCACGAGGGCGTCGGTGCCGGTGCGCACACCGCCGTCGACCAACACCGGTACGTCGGCGCCCACCGCCGCCGCGACCGCGGGCAGAGCGTCGGCAGAGGTCACGGCACGGTCCAGCTGCCGACCGCCGTGGTTGGAGACGATCACCCCAGCCGCTCCCGCGGCTACGCACGCCTTCGCATCTCGGCCCGCAGCACGCCCTTGACCAACACCGGCAGACCCGACATCCGGTGCAGCCGCTCGATGGCGTCCAGTCCCAGCGACGGGTCCTGCTCCCAGCCGGGCAGCCTGGTCCCCACACCCACCGACCGGCACAGTTCGTCGTCCTCGGGGAGCGGCAGCGCAAGCTCCGACGTCACCCGGGGCGGCACGTACGGAGCGTCCACTGTCAGTACCAGCGCACGGGCCCCGGCCGCAACGGCCCGGTCCACCTGACGGCGGGTCACCTCTGCGTCCCGCAGCCAGTACACCTGGTACCACCAGGGTCCGGCCGCCTCGGCGACCTCCTCCGGGTGACGGGTCGCCCGGGAAGAGAGCACGAGCAGTGAACCGGCTGCGGCGACGCCCGCAGCCGTGGCCGTCTCACCCTCATCGTGCGCCATGCGGTGGAAGGCCGTCGGCCCCGCGAGCACAGGTGATGTGAGCCGGGTGCCCAGTAATTCCACGCCCGTGTCGACGGACGAGACGTCGCGCAGCACCCGGGGCAGCAGCCTCCGACCGCGCCAGGCGGCTTCAGCCTCGCCGGCGCTGATCTCCTCGTCGGATCCTGCGGCGTAGAACGCGTACGCGGCGGCCGGCAGAACGGCCCGCGCTCGCACCGCCAGGTCCCGCGTCGCACGGATGCCGAGATCCTCCGGTCCGGGTCGCGCCTCGGGCACTGCCATCTCAGACCCAGTCCTGCGCGTCGCCGGCCGCGTCGTCGCCGGACACCGTGACCGCGAACCCAAGCGCCGCCGCGGCCTGCCGGGCCCGGGCCACGGCCTCACCTGCGTCCACTCCGCGCGCCCGGACGAAGGCCGCGCGCGACTGCGAGCTGTCCAGGTCCCCGAGCACATCGCCGGCGCCCAGCAAGGCCTCGGCGGCCACCACGCCCGGCCGGGCGGCGACCTCGTCCAGACCGTCGATGCGGGTGAGCGTGCCGCGCGCCCTCGGCACCGCGAACCAGATCGCCTCCGGACTGCGGTCCACCGACGGGTCCGCCAGGGTCTTGCGGATGTCCGGGAGCACCGGCCGGCCCAACGTCTGGCGCACCACGCACTCCACCAGATCCACGCCTGTGACGTCCTGCACCAGGTACGGGATCTCGTCACCCGCGAGCCGGACATGGGTTTCGATGACCCGCGGCCCGGCCTCCGTCAGCACCACCTCGGTGTGGGTGACGCCGTTGGCGATGTCGAAGGTGTCCAGCAGCCGCCGCACATAGGTGTGCACGGCGTCGGTCTGCTCGGCGGAGAGGCCGGCGGGCACCACGTGGCCGAGTTCGACGAAGCCCACGGGGTCGGAGAACTTCCGCGTCACGGCGAGGATCTCGTGTTCACCGTCCTCGGAGAAGGCCTCCACGCTGAACTGAGGGCCTTCGTGGAAGCGCTCCACCAGAACGCCCGCGTCCGGGATGAGGCCGAAGTCGCGCGCGGCGCGTGCGAAGGCCGCCTCTGCCTCCTCGATGGAACGCACGACGGAGACACCGAAGCTGCCGGCCCCCTGGACGGGTTTGACCACGCACGGCGTGCCGTGCTCGGTCAGAAACGCCCGCAGCTCCGCCACGTCGGCGACCCGTCCGCCCGGGGTGTCGTCCACGCCCGCCTCCGCCAGCCGTCGTCGCATGGCGTCCTTGTCGTGTACCCAGGCGATGGTCTGCGGCGAGTGGCAGGGCAGGCCCAGCGCGGCGGCGACCGCTGCGGCCCGGTCCTGGTCCCGCTCGCCGAAGGTACCCACGCGGGTGAAGGGGTGCCGTGCGTGCACGGCTGCGGCCAGGGCGATCCACTCCTCGTCGGGGGCGTCGCTGCGCAGCGCCAGCACCCGGTCGTGCTGCCCGGGCTTGCGGATCTTGGGGACGAGATCCATCCTGCACAGAATCGTCGTGGCGGTCCCGGGGCCACCCACCTCCCGGATCAGGCCGGGGATCTCGCGGCCGCCGCCGACGATGAGCACGTGTTCGGTCATGAGGACACCTCGGTGGGAGAACTGGATGCAGGAGTTGAGGCCTTGGCGGACACTGGCCCGGCCGGGGCGGTGCGGGGTTCGCCGGTAACCCTCAGGACCGCGGCGGCCAGGGCGTACGCCACGGCGAGCACGCCCCAGCCCGCGGTGCCCAGGGGCAGGAGCACACCCGTCATCAGCGCGGGACCCACGATGTGCTGCCCCGTCATGCCCAGACTGAACGCGCCGAGGTAGCGGGCACGGGCCGGGGCCGGTGACAGTTCGTACGACAGGTTCCACACGGCGACCGAGTGCAGGTTCTCCCCCACCGTCAGCATGACCACCGCGATGACGGCACATGCCGCTGCCGGCCACACCGGCATGTGTTCGGCGCCTGCGAAGGCTGCACACGAGACCAGCAGCAGCACGAGGGCAATCGGCACGAGGCGCAACGCCCCGGCGGTGGTCTCCGCGAACCGGGCCACGTACACCTGGAGCAGCACAGTCAGCACGGTGTTGACGGCCAGCAGCACCGAAACCGCCGAGGAAGGTGCGTCGGTGGCCGTGGTCAGCCACAGGGGCAGCAGGACGAACAACACCGAATCGTGCAGCGACAGCACGCCGTTGGAGAGAGTGAAGAGCATGAACCGCAGATCCCGGAAGGGAGTGCGCACCGCTGCGGGGGCCGGCTCGTCGCTGCTCGGGCCGGGCGACTCCGTCGATGCGGCAGCGGTGGCCACGGTCTGGGGGGCGGAGGCGGCCGTCCGGCGGCGCAACTGCTCCACCACGGCGGCGATGACCCAGAAGGTCAGCGCGTTGCCCAGGAACAATGCCACGAAGGCTGCCCGCTCCTCGATCGCGAGGACGGCACCCGCCAGCAGGAAGCCCGCCGTCAGGCCGATGTTGCGCACCGAGCGGATGGACGCCATCGTCCGCGTCTGGTTCTCGCTCCCCTCGATGATGCCCACGACGACCTGCTGCAGCGGCGAGCAGCCCCGGTCCAGCGCAGTGAGCAGACAGGTCAGCACCGCGTACGACCAGAAGCTCTCGACCAGGGCGAAGCCGGCGTACCCGAGTCCGCGCAGGGCCAGCAGCGCCACGTACACCCGCGTCGGACCGATGCGGTCGGCCAGCCGGCCCAGCGGCATCGGACTGAGCAACCCGGCCACGGCGGCCACCGACAACACCAGGCCGACCCGGGCGGCGGGCAGGCCCACCACCGTGACGAAGTACAGGGTGGATGCGGCCAGGAACATACCCGAGCCCACCGAGTCGACGGCGGCGCCCGCCGCCAGCCGGCGCCCGGCCGGTGTCTTGGGCAGGGTGGACAGCAGCAGACGCGCGACTCGTCCGGTCACGCGCCTGTGCTCCTCAGGTCCCCCGGTCATGGGCAGCTCTCCCCCTTCATGTGCCGCTCCGCACTGCGGTTCCGGCGATCCAGTTCACGAGTTCCGCGGTACGCCGCAGGTGGAGGGCGGTGGCCGCCTCCGGCGGCGGCTGGCGCAGGTGATTCCAGGTGTACCGACGGGCCGCGTTGACGCAGATCTCCGCCTGCGCGGTCGGCAGGTCGGAGGCGGACGCCAGCAGTGCGGCCGCGAGCGCCAGCCGGCCGATGCGGTCCACGAGAACCCAACCGCCCGCGGCCGTGTGCGCCGGATCGGCGTCGACCCATTCCCCGCGTGTGGCGCCCAGGCCCGACAGGGCCGTGTCGGCGATCTCCCAGGCGGCGGCCGCCCGGCCCGCCGGGCAGTCGCCCAGCGCGGCACGCAGCCCAGCGCACACCGCGTCGTACACCTCGACCGAGGCCAGCGCGGTGATGAGGGCCGCCGCCCGGCCGTGCGCCGTGACGGCGGCGGGCACCGAGCCGCCGGTCACCTCCTGAACCGCGGGCACTGCTCCGACCGCCGCCTTCGCCGCGGCGGGGGCCACCCTGAGGCCGGCCGCTGCACCACCGCTCACCTCGTCCGTGGCGGGCGCCGCACCGTCCGCCGCCACGTCCGTCGGGGGCCCGGCTGCGGCGGTGTCCGTCATGGCCAGGGCGCGGACGACGTCGGCGTCCACGGTCCACAACGCGCATCCGCGCAGCACAGCCGCCGCGGCATCCGGGGCCGGTTCGGAGGCCGAAGCGGGGGTCGCATCCCGCGCGCCCCAGGCCCGGACTGCCGCCAAGTCGACCAGGCGGTCGCACAGTTCCTCGTCCAGGGCGCTCCGTCCGGCGGGTTCCGGTGCACCGGCGTCGCGGGCCGCCGCGTCGGCCGTCGGCGCGTCCAGAACTGCGTGCAGCCGGGCCGTGGCGGCCTCCAGACGTGCGACGGCGGTGCGGACCGCGTCCGCCCCTGGGTCCGGGTAGGCCGGCACACCGGAGCCGCGAGGGCCCGCTGTGCCGATCAGTGATTCGTTGCTGCTCACACCCGCTCCAGCCAGCGCGCATACTGCTCGTGCCGGCCGGCGACCACGTCCCGGAACAGTTCACGAAGCTGCTTGGTGACCGGTCCGACGCCTCTGGCGCCCATCGGCCGCTCGTCCACCGAGGCCACCGGCACGACTTCGGCGGCGGTGCCGGTCAGGAACGCCTCGTCCGCGATGTAGACCTCGCTGCGCGGAATGCTCCGCTCAGTCACCTCCAGGCCCAGGTCGCGCGCCATGGTGATGACGCTGTCTCGGGTGATGCCGGGCAGGATGCCGTCGCTGACGGGCGGGGTGATCAGGGCGCCGTCGCGCACCAGGAACAGGTTGGCGGCGGAAGCCTCCGCGATGTGCCCGGTCGCCGTCAGCATCAGCGCGTCGTCGTAACCGGCGCGCTGCGCGCCGACCTTGGCGAGTGCGCTGTTGACGTAGGCGCCCGTGGCCTTGGCCAGCGGCGGAACGGTCTGGTGCGAGTTGCGCTGCCAGTTGCTGACGATGAGGCGGCAGCCCTCTGCCTCGGCCTTGTCTCCGAGATACGACCCCCACGGCCACACCGCGATCGACATCCGCACCGCGTCAAGCTGAGGTGCGACGCCCATCTCGCCGTAGCCGAGGTAGGCGAGGGGGCGGATGTAGCAGGAGTCGTGGCCGCTGTTTCTGACCAGATCGAGCACCGCCGCGACCAACTCCTCGTCGGTCCAGCGCAGTTGCATCATGTAGACCCGGGCGGAGTTGCGCAGCCGGGCCATGTGCTCGCGCAGCCGGAACACGGCCGGGCCGGAGTCGGTGGCGTAGGCGCGGATGCCCTCGTAGACGCCCCATCCGTAGTGCAGGCTCGGAGTGAGCACGTGCACCTTGGCGTCGTCCCAGGGAACCAGCTCGCCGTCCATCCAGATGAGCGGGGTCGGGGTCAGTGGCATCTGTGCTCAGTCTCCTTGTGAAGTCGTACTGTCGTACCCGAGGCCCCGGAGCCGGTCGTGTTCGCTCGTGCCCTGCAGCCGCAGGACCTCCTCGAGTTCGGTGCTGCCCGTGCCCGTGAAGCGGAACCAGCCGTGGCGTGCCTCGAGGTCACAGCCGCGCAGCCTTTTGGCGTCGTAGGCGGCGAGTCCGTACCAGATCTCGCGCACGCCGTGGGCCAGCGCCCAGCGGTTCGTCTCGTGGTACGTCAGGGCGAAGTAGACGCCCTTGGCGTCTTCGTTGAAGCCTGCTGTGCGGCCGTACATGGCGTGGCCCGCCCGCAGGTAGAGGACGAACCCGAGCGTCTCACCGTCGCGTTCGGCGCTGATCACCATGCAACTGTCGCCGACGGTTTCGCGGATGGCGTCGAAGTCCCGCTGAACGCGGGCCCGTCCGCCGGGCAGCCCGTACTTGGCGCGCAGCTTGACCTGCAGGTCCACGATCGGGTCCGACAGCGACTCGGGCCCCTCGCGGACCACGGTGGTGAAGCCTGCCTCGGTGTAGGCGCGCAGTTCGTTGATGACGCGGCTGCGCTTGCGGCTCACCAGCCCGGCCAGGTACGTCTCCCAGTCCGGCGCGTCGAGCCGCATGACGGACTCTGCGCCCAGCACCGCCGGGATGTGGCCGCGTGCCCGGGCCGCGGGGCCGAGGACGGCGGCTTGCTCGTCGGTGGCGTACAACAGGGAGCTGCTGCGGCAGCCGAGCAGTTCGGCGGTCTCCTCCAGCAGCCGCGGCAGCTCTGCCAGTACCCGCGCCCGGCCGGCCGCGTCACGCCCTTCGGCGTGGACGATGCCGTGGTGTGAGCCGAACACCGCGAGGGCGACCGAGGGGTACTGACCGCGGCGGGCGTCGGCCAGCCGTCCGGCCAGTTCGTCCCAGCGCGCCCGCCGCTGTGCGTCCAGCAGCTCCGGCGCGCCGAAGGCACTGGTGTCGCCGGTCATCTTCGGCGTGTCGTAAAAGAGCAGGCCTCCGCCGTCATGGGTGATGAGCAGGGGCGCCACGGCGACGAGGTCGCCGTCCTCGCGCACGACGAGGTAGCGCACCTCGTGCAGGTCGGTGTGCTCGGTGAAGCGCCACCAGCGGTCGTCCTCCCAGATCACCGCGGGCGCGGCGAGGGCCGGGAAGGCCGAGGCCGTAGGGCGGGCATCGGGGCTGACGATCTCGGCGGTCAGGTCGCTCACCGGGTCGCCTCCTCGGGATCTGCCGGCCGGTCGGAGAGCTCCCAGCCGAAAGCGGCCTCCGTCTGCGCGCTGGTCTTGTCGACCAGCGCGAGCAGTTCCTCGGCGTCGTCCGCCGTCACCAGCCATGTCGCGATGAAATCGCCGGACTTGCGGCCCGCGTACCGGGCACCGCCCCAGTCCTCGCCGAGACGAGCGAGGACGGTGAAGTCGCGGGCGCCGTCGGGTGCTCGGGAAGGCAGCCGGACGATCCGCCCATCGCGCGGCGGCAAACCGAAGTTGGCCACCAGGGGCGCGGCCTCGCGGTGCGCCCGTACCGCGTCCAGGTCCACCGGGAGGCCGCACTCGATCCTGGCCCACAGGTGCCGCGGGTCCAGCCCGAGCACGGCGTGCAGCATGGCGGGGATGGGAGTGCCGCCGACCCGGCCGGCGATCTCGCAGAGTACGACCTCGCCGGTGTCCGTCACGAAGAATTCGGCGTGCACGAACAGCGCGGGCGCCGCGGGCAGCGCCCCCACCAGCCGCCACGTCTCCCCCACCAGCCGCTCGTACAGCGGATCGGAGGCCGGCAGCGTCCAGCTGCCGTTGCCCGAGTCGGTCCAGTGCGACAGGCAGCCGCCGTCGGTGTACACCGACGGTACGCACACCACGGGCTCCCCCTGGACGTGCAGCGCGTCCACGTGGCACATCCGGCCGGTGACGTACCCCTCGACCTCGTAGTCGCCGCCGGTCAGCCGGTCGGCCACCTGAGTGATCTGCGACGGATCGTGCAGCACGGCGACGCCGGTCGAACCGGAACCGCCCCGCGGCTTGACCACGACCGGGCCCGGGTGGGCCGCCATGAAGGCCGCCACGTCCGCCGCGGACGCCACCGCCGCGAAAGGCGGCACCGCCACACCTCCGGCCGCCGCCAGCTCCTTCATCACCACCTTGTCGCGGTACGCGCGGGCGCTGGCGGCCAGTTGGCCCGGCAGGCCCAGTTCGGCGCGCAGGCCCGCCGCGCGCTCGACGTCGACCTCGGCCAGGGCCAGCACGCGGGTCACGGTGTGGCGCTCCGCAATCCGCCGGGCCGCCGCGAGGACGGACGCCTCGTCGGTGTAATCGGTGACCCGTTCCACGTCGGCGAAGCCGGGTCCGGTGGCCACCTCCTGCGCGGTGACGGCCAGCAGCTGTCCGGACTCCTCGGGCAGCCACTCGGCGAAGGGCAGGCCCGCGTTGCGCGGACTGATCAGGACGAGGATCACGCCGGCACCCCCGGCCAGGCCACGCCATGCTCGGCCGCGAGTGCCGCGAAGGCCCGCGCGGTGTGCGGGTCCAGCGGAATGCCCTTGTGGGTCCGCTCGGCGGCGATGCGCCGCTGTGGATCACCGGGCACCTGCACGGGTTGCCCGGCGTCGGCGCCGGGCCGGGCACCGCGCGTGGTGTCCAGCATGCCGCTGAGCCCTGAGGCGAACTGTGCGCTGCCGGCGAAGGCGGCCGGATCGAGGCACACCACGAGATGGCCGATGCCCCGGCTGCGGCCGGGGGTGGAGGAACCGATGTGTTCCAGTTCCCAGTCCGCCGGGGAGCCGGTCAGCACCGCGCCCAACAGGGTGGCGACCATGGCCAGGCCCTGCCCCTTGTAGCCGCCCAGCGGCGAGAGCGCGTACGCCTGCTCCGGGTCTGTGGCCGGCCTGCCCTCGGTGTCGGTGGCCCAGCCGGCGTCCAGCGCCATGGCGTGCTTGCGGCGCTCCTTGATCTCACCGAAGCAGACCTGGCTCGTGGCCATGTCGAGGGCGAACTCGTCGTCCTCGGCGGCCGCGGCGAAGCTCAGCGGGTTCGTGCCGAACAGGGGCTCGGTTCCGGAGAACGGAGCGACCCGGGAGGCCGCGGAGGTGGTGACGATGCCGACCAGGCCCTCCTTGGCGAGGTGGCGGCTGTAGACGGAGGCCGCCCCGAAGTGGTTGGAGTTGCGGACCCCGACCGCGGCTACGCCATGCGTGCGAGCCCGCTCGGCGGCGGTCCGGGCGGCGGTCAGGCCGGCCACCACCCCCAGTGCACCGCCCGCGTCGAGCATGACGGCCGCTCCGGTGTCCCGGATGGTCCGGATCTCGGGGCGGGCGGTGGCGATCGCGTCCGCCAGTTCGTCCAGGTACTGCGGCAGTAGGCGCAGGCCGTGGGTGTCAATGCCGCGCAGCGAGGTCTCGGTGAGAGCCTGTGCCACGTCACGGGCGTCGTCGGGGCTGAGCCCCGCCCGGGTCAGAGCCGTCTCGGCGAGGGCTGCGGCGGTGGCGGCCGGGAGCAGCGGAGTGTCCGCGGACGCGGCGACGGTGGCGTTGGCCGCGGCCGTCGTGTCCTGCGCGTCGTGCACATCGGTCATGCGGATCGGTTCGCCTTCCAGACCATGAAGGACGACGGGTCGCCGTCGTCCGTGAGGGTGTCGTCGCCGGGGATGTCGCCGTGATCGCCCCGGCCGGGGCTGTCACCGAGGGGAGCCAATCCGGCCGTGCGGCAGGCCTGCCGCACGCCGCTGTGAGCGGTCCGAAGCCAGACCGTGTCCGCTCCATCGGCGACCGCGCGCGTGATCGCGCCGCGTATCAGCGCGACCAGTTCCTCCGGGCCCGCCGCGTCGGCGGCCGGCCCGTCGGGTCCGTCGAGCTGCCGGACGGTGTCCGAGGGCGCCCGGCCGGGCAGGGGCCGGCGCCGGATCCGCACCGAGGCCAGGGCGGTGCCGTCGCGGAGGGCCGACAACTCGTCACCGTCCCAGCCGACTTGGTCGGCTGTGGTGGGACGGATCGTGAACGCCGGTCCGTGGAAGGCGGCCTCGAAGCCTGTGCCGGGTGCCGCGGGCAACGTGATGCCGCCCTTGTCGTCGAGGAGGATGCCGACGCCCGTGTCCACTGCGAGGAGCGCGATGCTGTCGGCGTCCAAGTGATCGACGAAGGGCCCCAGATGGGCCGTGGCCGACACTCCGGCACTGGACTCGGGCATGCAGCCGAGCATCGTGCCCAGCCCGGCCGCCCGCGCCGCCCGCAGCATCCGCAGGGCGGGCGTGATGCCGCCGGCTTTCATGAGCTTCAGGTTCACGCCGTGAAACGCTTCGGCGCAGGCTTCGAGGTCCTCCGGTCCCGTGATGCTCTCGTCGGCGTACACCGGGATCGGGGAGATGTCCTTGAGTGCCTTGGCCTGCGTCCACATGTCGCGAGGGAAGGGCTGCTCCAGCAAGGTCACGCCCAGTTCGGCCATCGCACCCAGGGCGGTATGCGTCGCGGCGGGTTCCCATCCGCAGTTGCCGTCGACGAAGAAGGGCGCGTCGGTGTGCTCACGCAGCGCCTTGAGGATGTGCAGGTCACCGGGAGCGGCCAGCTTGACCTTGTAGGCCGGCCAGGCCGGCTGCTCGAGCAGCTTGCGCACCATCACCGCGGGCTCGTCCAGGCCGATGCTGTAGCTGGAGCGCAGTGCGCCCGGCTCCGTCGCGCCCAGCCGGCGCCACAGCGGTACGCCCGCCAGTCGGGCCGCCAGATCGTGCGCGGCCACGTCCAGCGCGGCCAGCGCGAACGGGGAGCCGGACAGCAACGGCGCCAGGACCGAGAACGCCCCCTCGGGGTCGTCGGCCGGCAGTTCCCGCAGCGTCGGCGCGGCGCGGCGCAGCGCCGCGTGCAAGGCGTCGAGCGAAGAGTTGTAGCGGTCGGTCATGAAGGCCGAGGCCTCACCGAATCCGGAGTGGCCGCGTGCCGTCAATTCGACGAGCACGCCGGGCTGCACCGGGATCGCCTCGCGGGCGCTGCGCCACACGTCGTGGTCCGTGAGGCGGATCTCGTGGACCTGGAGCCTCACCCCTGCTCACCCCCGTTCGTGGGCAGGGTGGTGCCGAAGGACACCGGCTTCAGTTCGTCGTACCACTGAGCGTGCTCGTCGTACGCCGCGAAGAACGGCCGCCCCACCCAGTCCGGACGGCGGGCCTGGAGGAAGCTGAGGACGAACGCCTTCTCCCCGGCCACCTCCGTGGTGCCGTGCAGCATCACCTTGCCCGGGGCGGCGGACATCACGGGTCCGCGAGCGGTTCGGGCCAGACCGGAGACCTGCTGCACGGCCTCGCGGTAGATGTCGAGGGCGCGGGCGAGGGGAATGCCGAAGTAGCTGCTCGCCCCGGTGTCCCGCTCCACGAACATGTAGTAGGGAACGACGCCCAGTTCGACCTGGAGCTGCCACATCCGAGCCCAGGCGTCGGGGTCGTCGTTGACGTGCGCGACCAGTGGGGCCTGGGCCCGCACCTCGGCGCCGGTGGCGCGAATGCGTGCGATCGCCTCGCGCACCTGGTTCGTCTCCAGCTCCCGCGGGTGCGAGAAGTGGGCCATGACGGCCACGTGCCGGTCCCGCGCCACGCACTCCTCGAACAGCCGCAGCAGGTCATCCGCGTCCGGGCCTTGGGTGAACCGGGCCGGCCAATACGACAGGGCCTTGGTGCCGAACCGCAGGGTGCGCACCGTGGGGGTGGCGGTCAGCAGCGGCTCGACCCATCGGCGCACCACCTCGGTCCGCATGATCATGGGGTCGCCGCCGGTGAACAGCACGTCGGTGACCTCGGGGTGATGGGTCAGGTAGCCCGTCAGGTCCGCCGGCTCACGCAGCGCCTGGCGCAGTTCCTCCTGGCTGACGAACTGAGCCCAGCGGAAGCAGTAGCCGCAGTACGAGTGGCAGGTCTGCCCCTGTGAGGGGAAGACCAGCAGCGTCTCGGCGTATTTGTGCTGGAGGCCGTCGAGCCGGCGCCCGTCGAGGGTCGGCACGTTCGACTCGAGCTGGCCCCCTGGGTGCGGGTTCAGTTCCAGCTGTGCGGCGGTGGCGGTTGCGCGCAGCTCCGAGCGCGGCGCCCCCGCGTCCAACAACGCCGCCATACGGTCGAAGACCTCTGCGGGCAGCATGTCGCGGTGTGGGAAGGTGAGTCGGAAGATCGGATCGTCGGGTGCCGCCGACCAGTCGATCAGCTCGTCGGCCACGTACTCGTTCACCTTGAACGGCAGGACGCTCGAGACCACGCGCAGATCGCGGACGTACACGTCCGGCATGCCGCGGTCGCGCGCGAGCTGCGCAAGGCGCTCGTTCGCATAGTGCTTCACGGGTTGGGGTCTCGATTCCGCTCAGCGCGCCACGTAGGACTTGGACCAGTCGAACTCGACGAGTTCCTGGACGCCCATGCGCTCGATCAGGGTGTGCAGGCCCGTGTAGTCGCGGACCAGCCGGCTGCGGCTCTGCTCAGCCTGGCAGTCGTGCAGCATCTTGTGACCGCCCTCGACACCGACCAGGTCCATGATGCGGTGCCAGGTGGTGTAGTCGGTGGCCACGAAGGCCTCCAGGCCTTCGAAGAGCATGTCGCGGAAGAAGCGCTGCTTCTTCTCATCGAGCCGGTCGTGGACGACCTCGGCGAGCACGGCGGAGATCGAGGCGTGGCAGTACTCGTCGCGGTTGTGCAGCTTGGCGGTGCTGCTGTTGATCGGTTGGATGTCCGGGTCGTCGGCGAGCAGGTCCAGGTAGGCATTGATGGAGATTTCCGACACCGTCGCGAACGCGAGGGTGGTCAGGGACTGCTGCCATCGCTCCTGGGCGCTGTCGCGCAGGCGCTGGTGCTCACGCGCAGTGTGGGAGATCGGCAGTTCGTGATCGGGCATCGCCCAGCCGCGCTTGCGCCGGGTGACGGCGCTGGCGTTGAGGTGCATCAGCGTGTGGTACTGCTCGTCGACCATCGCCTGGGCCAGGGAGATGTTGAGCGCCTCGTCCTGGAGTTCGGGGTACTCGCCCTCCATGACCAGGGCGAAGGCGGGGTTGGCCACCTTCTGCTCGGCCATGATGGTGTGCCGGTTGTAGGCGATCCAGGCCCAGCTGAGCAGCTGGGTCTTCTTCGCGGGGTCCAGCGCCCGGTACGTGGGGTGGTCGTGGAACGGCAGAATCCGCTCGGGGTAGTCGGGGCGGTCGAGCTCGAACAGGTCGTCGAGGTTCGGCTCGTCGCGCTTGACGGTGGCACGCCGGTGCCAGTTGCCGACCAGGCGGCCGATGACGGCGCTCTCGATCTGGTCGTCGGGGTCGTGGCGGGGTACGCCCTCGGGCAGTCCCCGGAGCTCCTCCGGCAGCCCGGTGGGGAATTGCTCGTCCTGAACCGGCGCGTTCCGGTCGTCGGTCATGCGTGGGCCTCACGTGATCGGTGTCTGTCACGGGTGCATGTGCCACCGGTGACGGGGTGACTGGTGACGGGCGCGCGGTTCAGCGCTGGGCGGCGATCCAGTAGCGGGTGAGGTGGCGCCGCTTGTCCTTGTAGGCCGAACGGGCGTGCACCATCCGCTGGTTGTCCCACACGAGGACGTGGTTCTCGGGGATGAGCACCGAGACGCGGTGCTCTCGGAAGAAGGCCTCGGCCTGTTCCGCGAGGTGGATGCCGAAGCTGCCGAGCGGCAGTTGCTCCGGATCGACGGACGCGTCGACCGGCGGGTCGTACTGGCCGGTGGTCAGCAGGTTGTAGCTGAAGCGGAGGATCTCCTGGCCGCTGTCGGTGACCTCGACGGCGGGGCGGCGGACTCCTTCGGTGCCGACTCCCCCGGTGTTGTGGCCGACCCAGTCGACGGTCTGCTCGTAGAGGGCGGCCCGGTCGCGGTCGGGCAGTGAGGCGACGAACTGTCGCATGTCGGCGAGTTCGGTGTGGCCGCTGCCGCAGGTGGCCTGGACCCGGCAATGCAGGGCCAGGTAGGTGGGCGGCGGGTTCCAGCCCGGCGCTTCCGTGTGCACCAGGATCGTGTTGACGCTCTTGGAGTATCGGCGCTCCTCGAACCCCGGAGCGGCCTGCACCTGGTAGCGCAGCGAGCCGTCGTACTGCGGGACCAGGTCACCGAAGACGCCGACGGCGGCGGCCGCCTCCTCGTCCGTGGTGATCCCCTCGAGCAGCGTGTACCCCTGCTCTGCAAGTTCCCGAGTGTGCATATCAAGGGCCGTAGACATGTAGGAATCCCCCATCCCTGATGGAAACGCGCTGACCGACGAAGTGTTCGAGATCAAGCCGTCGGCGTACCCGGAGTGATCATCTGTGAGCAGTGGGTTGTGCCGCAACGGCTCGCATTGTGAGATGATTCACGGAACCAAATGCCAGGAATCGCTTCTCGAAGCGGCGCCTTTCCGCAGGTGAACTGAAGCAGAACAGTGCGGTGAGCAAGCCGAGTTGGAATCTCCGCCCCCGCGAGATCCGTCCGGTTAACATGCACCGCATGACGAATATCGACATCCGCCCGGCATCGCGGGATGACATCCCGGACATCGTGGCCATGCTCGCCGACGACGCGCTGGGGGCGACCCGCGAGTCTCCCGAGGACCTGTCTCCCTACCAGTCAGCATATGAGCGGTTGCAAAGAGATCCGAACCAGCTGTTGGTCGTTGCCGAGTCGGACGGCAGAGTCGTCGGCACTCTTCAGCTCACGATCATTCCCGGACTTTCACGCAAGGGTTCGACTCGCTCGATCATCGAGGGTGTACGCGTGCACAGCTCCCAGCGGGGGCACGGCCTCGGTGCCCGACTTGTCGAGTGGGCGATCGAGGAGTCCGGCCGCCAGGGCTGCCAACTGGTCCAGCTGACCTCGGACTCGGCCCGCACCGACGCCCACCGCTTCTACGAGCGCCTGGGCTTCACTGGTTCGCACGTCGGTTTCAAGTTGCAGCTCTGACTGGCCCTGATGTCGCGCCGAAGGGCCGGGACCGATGCGAGGAGGGGGAACGGACTGCGCTTCAGGACTCCTGACTGGCCCTGACAAAGCCTCTGGACGTGGCGGTGCGTGATCAGGCAGACGGCGATGCCAAGGAAGGCTTCGTGGATGTCGTCGCGTCGTTCCCAGTGGGTGCGCAGGCGGCGGAAGCCGTGCAGCCAGGAGATCGTCCGCAGGTGCAGCTGGTCTCACCCGCCGGCCTCGTTCCAGGCCGCAAGGCGCCGTCGGCACGTCATGCCCGATCCGAAGCCCAGCTCCTGCGGGAGGTACTCCCACTGGATGCCCCTGTGCAAGACGAACAGGATGCCGAACAACGCCTGCCGGTCGGGCACTCGCGGCCGTCCCACGTATGCGTCTCGCGGCGCTGTCGCTCGCCGGCGGGGCCAGGCTCGCCGGCCTCTCGGCTCCCCCGGCCGTGGCCGCGGCCTGCTCGGACGTCGAGGTCGTCGCGGCCCGCGGCACCTTCGAGGTGCGACGTCGGGGCGCACCTGAGCTACCGGGACGACGCCGAGGAGGCGGCCACGTTCGCAGCGGGCAGGCTCTGAGCCCGCGTGACACGAAGGGGGCCCGGGAGGAGATCGATCCTGCCGGGCCCCGTACATGCGTGAGGGCAAGGGCAGGGCCGGCACGGTGTCCGGGCGAAGCCGGCGAGGCTGGTGGAGACGGGCTCCGGCCGGCCGCCGTTCTGCACGGGGGCCGCGGTCAGGACGTCGAGGATCCGCCTCACCGTCCAGGTCCTTCAGGGGCGCCCAGGCCCGCGATGCCGAGCAGGGTCATGGTCTCGGAGCTGAGCAGCACGGGCGCTGACAGGGTGCGCGGCAGCACCCCGCTGTCCGGCCCGGCCTGCACGACTCCGTAACCGAGGCCGATGTCGGGCAGGTTGGTGTCGCCGGGGAGCGATGTCCACGAAACCTGCGTCTCGGTGCGCGTGCCCTCGGCGCCGGCGCCCGGGGCGGTGGCCGTGAATGTCCCGGCGGTCAGCAGCACCGCGAGCACGGCACCGCGCCGCTTTCCTCCGTGCGTACTGTTCATGTCCATGCCACGGACGCCCAGGGACGTGGCACGACCGCTCTCGCGGAGTACTGATGAGAACTCAGCTTCCGGATGGCGGGTTGTCACCGGCGCACAGCCCACCCGGGCTCCGGCGCGAGAGGGGGCCCGTACCGCTTCTGGACGTCACCGAGCTGCGGACCGGCCGTTTCGGGAGCATGGTGGGGCTATGGACGGTCAACCCCCTGTGGTCGTGCAGCCGCCCGCGACGGACGGCGGACGGCTGGTGACCATCCGCGGCGAGCGCATGGGCGTCGCCTACAGCCTCTTCGACGTGCTGGACCTGCTGCACCGCGAGGGCCTGCCCACGGCCGACACGGCCGTCGACGACAGCGAGCTGATCGAGTGGCAGGGCGGCGGCCCGTACGACTGGAACAGCGGCGCGTCCGACGAGACGTGAGCCCGCGTACGCCGACCGGAGGATGTACGGCGTGGCGGGGCCACGCATGTCTCCAGCTCTCGCGGCGTCGGCGCTGCCCGGCGCCGAACGGCCGGTGCCCGGCCGAACCGTCCCCACTCCGGGCACGGACGGGTGGTCGTCCGCCCCCGCTCCCGGCACGGACGGGTGGCTGCCCCCCTGACCGACGAGCGGCTGTGCATGCGGGGAAGGCGCGGACATCACATCTCCCGGCTCCTCATCCCGATTCGGCCCGTGCTCCCTCGGCCCACCCGTCGAGCCGGTCACGCTGGGCGGGCGTCAGTTTCAGGTCGGCCGCGGCGAGGTTCTCCTCCAGGTGCTCGATCCGGGTCGTGCCCGGGATGGGCAGGACGACCGGGGCGCGGTCCAGGAGCCAGGCGAGCGCGACCTGCGTGGGTGTCGCCCCGAGCTCGGCCGCGACGGCGGCGATCCCGGCCTGGGCCCCGGTGTTCCCCCAGGCCACCGGGCGCCACGGCAGGAAGGCGATCCCGGCCGCCGCGCACGCGTCCAGCACCGCCTCGTGCTCCCGGTCGAGCAGGTTGTAGCGGTTCTGCACGCTCACGATGTCGACGAGCTCCCGGGCCCGCTCCAGCTCGTCGACGGTGACCTCGGACAGCCCGATCCGGCCGACCAGGCCCTCGGTCTGGAGCTCGCGCAAGGTGCCGAGCTGGTCGGCGAGCGGTGTCTCGGGGTCGATGCGGTGCAGCTGGAGCAGTTCGATCCGCTCGATCCGCAGCCGTCGCAGGGCCTGCCGGACCTGGTCGCGCAGGATCTCCGGCCGTCCGTCGAGCTTCCAGTCACCGCCGGGGCCGGTGCGCGCGACACCGACCTTGGTGGTGATCAGCAGGTCTTCCGGGTAGGGATGCAGGGCCTCGGCGAGGAGTTCCTCGTTGGCTCCGCCGCCGTACAGGTGCGCCGTGTCGATCAGCGTGACGCCGAGCTCCACGGCCCGCCGGGCCACCGCGAGGGCGTTCTCCCGGTCGGGTCCGGCCCCGGTGGGCAGATGCATGGCTCCGAAACCGAGCCGCCGTACGTCCAGGTCCCCGCCGATGCGGAACGTCGATGCCATGAGCCGCCTTCTCCCCCTTTGCTCAAGCGGCCACGCTAGCAGGGCAGTTCACGATGACACCGGCTGCCGCGGCAGCCGGCCCCGCGCGGACGGCGGCACGCTCGACGAGCCGTTGTCAGTGCCCGGCGATACGCTGCGCGGAAACACCCTTTGCCCCCTTCTGGGAGGTTCTCATGGCCTCGCGCCTCAATCCGTACCTCAACTTCAACGGCGAAGCCCGGCAGGCGATGGAGTTCTACAAGGAGGTCTTCGGCGGCACGCTCGACCTCAACAGCTACGGGGACTTCGGGCAGGCGGACGCGCCGAACGCCGACAAGATCATGCACGGCATGCTGGAGACGCCCAGCGGCTTCACCCTGATGGGCGCCGACAACCCGCCGGGCATGGAGTCCGAGCCGGGCGGCTCCTACTCCGTGAGTCTGAGCGGTGACGACGACGCCGAGCTGCGGGGCTACTGGGAGAAGCTGTCCGAGGGCGGCTCGGTGTCGGTGCCGCTGGAGAAGCAGATGTGGGGCGACGTCTTCGGCATGTGCACGGACCGCTTCGGCGTCCCCTGGATGGTCAACATCAGCGCACAGAGCTGAGCGCCCGAGCGGGAGCCGCCCGCCCGGTCCGGAGCGTCAGGAGCTCGTGAGGATCACGAGCTCCTGCGTGGCCGCTCCGGGGTGAGCGACCGGACGCGGGGCGAGGCCGGGCGGAACCCGGGGTCGCCGATCACACAGGCAATCCCCTCGGAGTGCCCGGCCAGCCAGGTGTCCAGGACCGACGTCAGCTCCGCGGCGGACCCGTGGCGGACCGGGACGCCGCTGCCGGGGATCGACGCCGGCACGTTGGCATCCGGCAGTGCGGCCCGGATGACCGGCTCGGCCTCCGCCATGATCTCGGCGGGCGTCCGGTAGTTGACGCTCAGGGCGGCCATCTCGACCCGGTCCAAGCCGATCCGCTCCAGCCGTTCCCGTCGTCGAGCGCGGCGTGCCCGTCGAATCCGTCGGCGGTGAACACCTCGT
Source organism: Streptomyces sp. WAC04114 (assembly GCF_019733245.1). Classification (NCBI taxonomy): domain Bacteria; kingdom Bacillati; phylum Actinomycetota; class Actinomycetes; order Kitasatosporales; family Streptomycetaceae; genus Streptomyces; species Streptomyces sp. WAC04114. The sequence goes on along the minus strand of NZ_JAIGQA010000016.1, from coordinate 28,892 downwards.
CCCAGTAGTCGACGATCCGCCCGTCGGTCCAGCGGTACCTGCGCCGGCCGGCCAGGCCCATCGGGTGGGCGTGGGTGGCTCCGCAGAACGGCTCCGCGGCCGGGGAACGCCAGTCGACCAGCAGGCGGCGCCCGTCGCTGTCCGTGAGGCCGAGCCGCCCCACGTAGACCGGCTCGGAGCCGTCCGCGGCGGCCATGTGCCCGAGGCACAGGTCCAGTCCGAAGCGGCGCAGGGCGCGAAGGCGGGTGGTCAGGCGGTGGATCTCGGCGTCCCGGTCCATGGCCTGCCGGCCCTTGCCGCCGGGCGCCCTGCGCTCGGCGTCCAGACGGTCGGACAGTTCGGCGATCGACTGCTCCAGGCAGTCGGCGACGGCGGCGAAGTGCCGCTCGTCCCCGGCGATCGACGCCGGGCGGCCTTGTGCGCGAGGTGTCGGGAAGGTCGAACGCGCTCGTGGTCGCAGGGGTCACGTCATGCTCCCGTTTCCGCAGGTCGTGGGGCTTGGGCCGGACATGGTGCGGGAGCCGCGGGGCCTTGCCGCAAGGCCCCCCGTGGGCTATGACCTGAGACAGGCGAGGAGAACACTCCTTGCCTTTTCTGTTGCCCGCCCCTCGTTGCGGGCCCGTCGTTTGCGTGTGGCACGCTCGTTCTTCCGACAGCGTGGAGAGGCGGCGGCATGCGCATAGGACTGCTCGGCACCGGACCCTGGGCGCAGCTGGCCCACGCACCCGCGTTGAGCGGGCATGAGGAGCTGGACTTCGCGGGGGTGTGGGGCCGTCGCCCCGAGGCCGCCAAGGAGCTGGCGCAGCGGCACGGCGTCCGCACCTACGACGACGTCGACGAGCTGTTCGCCGACGTGGACGCGGTCGCGGTGGCGCTGCCGCCCGAGGTGCAGGCCTCACTCGCCGCCCGGGCGGCGCGGGCCGGGTGCCATCTGCTGCTCGACAAGCCGCTCGCGCCGACGCCGGCGCAGGGGCGCGCCGTGGTCGAGGCCGCCGCGGAGGCCGGTGTCGCCTCGGTCGTGTTCTTCACGACCCGTTTCCAGCCCGAGCCGGCGGCGTGGATCGCCGAACAGGCGGCGGTGCCGGGCTGGTTCACGGGGCGGGCGGAATGGCTCGGGGCGGTGTTCACCAGCGAGAGCCCCTTCGCGACGCCGTGGCGGCGGGAGAAGGGCGCCTTGTGGGACGTCGGCCCGCATGCCCTGTCCGTGCTGCTGCCGGTCCTCGGCGACGTCCGGCGCGTGACGGCGGCGGCGTACGGCCCCGGCGACACGGCGCACATCGTCCTCGACCACACCGGTGGCGCGTCGAGCACCCTCACCCTGAGCCTGACGGCACCGCCGGCCGCGGCCGGTGCCGCCGTGGAACTGCGAGGAGAGGCCGGGGTCGCCACGCTGCCGGACAGCGCCGACGGAGCGGTACCCGCGCTGAAGCGGGCGGCGGACGCGCTGCTCACCGCCGCCCGCACCGGCCGCCCGCACGCCTGCGACGCGGCGTTCGGCCTCCGGGTGACGGAGATCCTCACAGCGGCCCAGGAACTGCTGAACGACTGACCGCGACGCGACCGCCCCGGCCTCCGATATCCCGTTCGGCCGGGGCGAGTTCGCGGGCGGCCCGGCTCCTACACCGAGGGCGGGTCGAAGTTGATCCGCTCCTTCACCACCGGGTAGCCGGCCTTGGCGAAGTTCGCCGCCATGGGAACGTTGCCCCGGTCCGTCGCCCCGGTGACGGCCTCCGCTCCCTGCTCCACGAGGAAGTGGGTGCACTCGGCCAGGAGGTCGTAGGCGTAGCCGTATCCGCGGTGTTCCGGCACGACGCCGATGAAGCCGATGCAGGGGCCCGACGGGTTGTGAGCCGGGATGTGCATGCCGGCCAGGTCGCCCTGCGCGGTGTACGCGACCTGCCACCACTCGCGCGGCGACGGGCACCAGTGGAAGAAGTCGAGTTCCTCCTGGGCCGCCCGGTCGGTTCCGCCCTGCTCGATGGCCTTGAGCGCGTGGGCGTCCAGCGTGACGGAGTGGATGCGGCGCAGCGCGTCGAAGAACACGGCGTCGTCCGGTTCGGCGCGGAACTCGAGGCGCCCGGGCCGCTCGGGCAGGCCGTGCTCGGGGGTCCAGCGGTACAGGAAACGTTCGACCAGGAGGTCGTAACCGGCCTTCCGGGCGGCCGTGAAGCAGGCTTCCGCGGCGCTGCGCAGGGCCGGGTCGTCGCGCCAGCCGGCGGGCAGGTTCAGCTCCAGTTCGACCTGCCAGGGGGCGGAACGCAGGAGTGCGGCGCCCGCTTCCTCCTCGCCCTCGGCCACGTCGAACCAGTTGACGTTGATCGGCTCGGTGTCGTCGGGGCCGCCCCACCAGGCACCGCGGGCGACGACACGGCCGTCGCGCAGGGCCACCCGCTTCCACTCGGGGCGGTGCCGGGTCGTGCGGTGGCCCTCACGGGCGCCCAGCGGGTCGGACAGGGTGTCGAAGAGTTCGGCGTCGCTCGGGTCGAGCGCGCGGATGACCACATCGGTCATGGGATGTCCTCCGGGACGCATACTGCTCGGAGCGCTCCCGGTGGGTCAGTCGAGGCACGCCGGGACAACGGGGAGGGAGCGCGGGATCGGTGTGAACGGCACGGCTCTGCCCTCCTTCCGTTCGTCTCGGGGCGTGGCGCGCCACACGCTACGGGATCTTCCGACGAGCCGTCCATCGGTTTTCGGGCACGTCTCCCACCTGGGCGTCCGGCCTGCGTCGGCGCCCTTCCCGCCGTGTCCGAAGGCCCCGCTGCGGTGCGGGCCCGGAGTGCGGCGGGCGGTCGGCCGTAGCAGCGTGGTGGTGTGAGCAGTGTGCGCGGCCGGCCGGCACGCCGGGATCCGTACCGGCGGGGCTGGCTGCGCGGCGCACCGCCGCCCGTCTGGGCCCGGGTGCTGCCGTCGGCGCTGCTGGCGGGCGTCTGCCTGGCGGAGCTGGTCAGCCCGGAGCCGCTCGACATCGGCTTCCTGCTGGGCGCCATCCCACCGCTGGCGGTGCTGGCACACGGCCCGGTGGCGACGGCGGTGCTCGGCGCGCTGGTGGTGGTCGTGCTGACCGTACCGGTCTTCAACCTCAACGATCCGGGCAGTACCGACCTGCTGACCGTGTGCTTCGTCTCGGTGCTGAGCGTGCTGCTGTCGTACGTCCGCTCCCGGCGGGACGCGCAACTGGTCACCGAGCGGACCGTCGCCGAGGTCGCGCAGCGGGCCGTCGTACCGCTGCTGCCGGAGCGGGTCGGGCCGGTGCGGTGTGCGGGGCTGTACCGTCCCGCGCAGCGCGGGACGCTGGTCGGCGGCGACTTCTTCGACGTCCGGGCGGGCCCCTACGGCGTACGGGCGGTGATGGGCGACGTGCAGGGGCACGGACTGTCCGCCGTCGCCACGGTCGCCTCGCTGCTGGGGGCGTTCCGGGAGGCGGTGCTGGACCAGCCGGACCCGGAGGCGGTGGCGGCCCGGCTCGACCGAAGGCTGGCGGTGGACTCGGCGGACGACCCGCATGCCGAGTTGTTCGCGACGGCGGTGCTGCTCGGCTTCTCCGCCGACGCCCGGGTCGTGCGGATCGTGGCGTGCGGGCAGGCCGGACCGCTGCTGCTGCGTGACGGGAAGGCCGTCGAGCTGGACGTCGAGCCGTGCACGCCGCTCGGTCTCGGTCTTGGTCTCGCCGGGACCACCCCGCCCCGGGTCGTCTCGGTGCCGCTGAGGGCGGGTGACCGGCTCTTCCTCGCCTCCGACGGGGTGACCGAGGCCAGGGACGCGGGCGGGGCCTTCTACCCCCTGGCCGAACGGCTGCCGGACCTCGCCGCCGAGGACCCGGTCGCACTGGCAGAACGGGTGTGGACCGACCTCGTCCGGCACTGCCCCGACGTGCAGGACGACGTCACGATGCTGGTGCTCGCGCCGCGTCCGCAGGAGGAGCACTGACAACAACGGCCGGCGGGGTCGTGCGGCCGGTATGGTGGGCCCGCCGTCGCGCTCTCCGGATGCACGCCGCGCTCTCGCGGGGAATGGTGATATCGGACCCGTTTTTCAGCACCGGGGCCGCATCAGCAATCCGGACCCTAGGAGCAGAGAACATGTCGACGTCAGAGCCCGCCGCATCCCGGCCGTCCGAGGACCGCGCCACCCCGGACCACCTGCTCCACGCCCGCACCGGCACCGACGTGTCGCCGGAGGACCTCGTCCTCGCCTCGGGCAAGGACCTCACCCCGCACAACCTCGAGTGGGCCAAGCGCAAGCTGGCGGCGGAGGGACCCACCGCCCTGGAGAAGCTGCTGCCCTAGCGCCCCCCGGCACACGGAAGGCCACCGGCCCGACGCAAGCGCGTCCGGGTCCGTTGGCCTTCTGCGTGCGGCCTTCTGCATGCGGCCTCTGCGTGCCCGGCGGGCGGGTCACACCCCGCCGTCGTCCTCGGGCAGGTCGGTTTCGTCCTCCACCACGTGCACGGCGGCTTCCTCCGCACCCGCCGCTCCGCCGTCGATGCCGACGTCGGACGCGACGGACTCCTTCGTGGTGTCCGCGTGGGCGCCCTCGTCCGGGGCGACCAGGCGGCCGGCGCGGGCGGTGCCCGCCTCGGGGTCCACCGGTTCGCCGTCGCTGTCCGGGGTGTCCCCCACGCCGTCCCCGCCCGGCTCAGCGGACACGTCGGGGACCTCCTGGGCGAGGCGTTCGTCGAGGGTCTCGCCCTCGTGCTGCTCCGCGGCGGTGGTACCGCGCTTGGTGACGCCGAGGGGCTTCTCCGGCGGGGAGTAGCCCTCGTCGAGGGTGTCGTCGTACGTCCGCTCGTCGACGGCGTCCTGCAGGTCCAGCGGCGCGGCGTCCTCCTGCTCCTCGTTGGTCCCGGTGGGCTGGTACGCGTCGTCCGCCATCGGTTCGGGGCGCATCGGTTCCGTGCCCATCACTCCTGCCTCCCTGACGCGCTGCGTCGACTCGTTCGTCCGTGCTGTGCGTTCCGCGTTTCCCGTTACGCGGCCTCTAACCTCGGCGGATGATCCCCGGGCCGGAACGGCACCCGAACCTCTTCTTCATCGGCACCGGGCCCGAGGCCACCCTCTTCCGTCCGGCGGCGAGTGCCAGGGACATCGCGGGCGTCCTGCTGGGCATGCTGGGGCCCCGCGCGCCCCGCACACCGTGTGTCGTACACGGGCGACGCTGAGCAGCAGATCACCGTGTGGCGCAAGGAGCTGCGGGCGGGGGCCCGAGCACCCGGCTGTAGTCTCCCCGCCGGGAGAGTGTCATGGCTGATGACGACTGGTACGAGGACGGCGACGTGGTCCGGGAGGCCGCACGAGCGCGCCGGGTCGCCTGGCTCGGGATGTCCGTGGTGACGGGGTTGTTCGGGGCGGTCGTGCTCGCGGTGGCCGCGCTCGTTGTCGGGGTCTCCCTCGCCTTCGCGGTGTTCTTCGCCCTCGCCCTCTCGGCCATGCACTGACGCCGCGCCCCGGCCCGGCCAGGTCCCCGAGCCGGGGAGTTCGGCCGGGCCGGCCGGCACGATCGTGCCGTGCGGGGCGCCCTCGGCGCGGACTCCTACCTGGGCCGGGCGGGCGGGCAACGCGCCACGTCGCGTCAGGGGCCGGGCGCGACACGGACGTCCAGGTCCGAGATCCGGTGGACGGGCCAGCCGCGGGCGTAGCGGGGCGGGGTGCCGCCGGCCGGTGCGAGGTGGGCGACCGGGAGGCGGTCCGCGGCGCGCAGGACACCGGCCACGGTGATGTTCTCGTTGTTCCCGGACGTCGCCCCCGAGTTGCAGCCGGTGTAGTAGCCGATCGGGATGGCCTCGTGGCCGGTGAGCAGGCAGGGCGGGCGGACGCCGAGCCGGTGCAGGGCGTCGGCGGTGCGGCCCCAGTCGCGGCGGCTCTCGGTGTTGCGCGACACGGCGCCGTCCAGGACGGCGAGCTGCGCCGCGAGATGCCCGGCCAGGGCGAGCGCGACCAGGGGGGCGGCCACCGGGCGCCAGGACCGGCCCGGGCCTCTGACCAGGTGCCACAGGGCGTCGGCGACCGGGATCGCGAGCAGCGCGTAGGCCGGCTGGAGGAACCGCGGCGCCGCGTAGCCGATCATGAACAGGTACGGCAGCGCGGCCGTGGTGGCGCAGGCCAGCGGGACCAGGGTCCGTTCCAGGCGCCGGGCGCGGGCCGCGACGACCAGCGCGAGGCCGGCCGACACGGGCAGGGTGAACCACCAGAGGGTGACCAGCGGGGTGGGCATCGACCCGGTGCACGGCCGGCACAGGGCCCGTCCGCCCAGGCTGCGCAGCTGGTCGTCGACGGCGATCTGCCAGCCCAGTCCGCCCTGGATCCGGGAGGCCTCCGCCAGCCGCGCCGCCAGGCCGCCGTGGCTCAGGTACGCCTCGATCACCCACGGGACGGCGCCCGCCGCGAGGCCCGCCGCGAACACGAGCAGCAGGCGCCAGTGGCGGCGCACCAGGGCGAGGAGGAGCAGCGGGACGGCCACGTAGACCGCGTCGGTGGGACGCATCCAGGCCATCAGCGCGCCGCCCGCCGCGAGGCCCCACAGCGTCCTGGGGGAGGAACGTTCCGCCCGCATCCGCAGGAAGCAGCCGACGCTGACCAGGGCACCGATCGCGACCCAGTAGTTGGGCATGGCCTGCGGACCGTAGAAGAGGGTCACCCACAGGGAGGCGAAGAGGGCCCCGCCGACCACCAGGACGCGGGTCGGGAACAGGCCGCGCCAGGAGCGCAGGGCCAGGTGGAGGGCGAGCCCGGACAGCAGGGCGAGGTAGACCCGCAGCATGGGGACGGACGAGGACCAGGACGCGACGGGCGCGACCAGCAGCGAGACGCCGCGGGAACGGGGGGCGCTGAAGAACGCCGCGGGGTGGTGCGAGGTGACCTGGCTGATGTAGACGATCTCGTCCCAGCCCAGGCCCAGGACGGGCCGGACCAGAACGAGCTGCGCGAGCGTGAAGACGGCGGCCAGGAGGGCCAATGGCCGGTTGCCGCGCGTCCAGCGGGTGGCGCGCGGGCCGGCCGTCTGTTCGCGTTTTCGCCGTCGTACCAGGATGGCGTTCGCGCCATCGGCCATGTTCCGCCCCTAACCCCGTTGATCGAAAACACGATCAAGCTAACCCGGGGTGCGCGGGCATGCGGGGCGGAGTTCGGCCAAGTGCCTGACCCGGGGGGTCAGCGGGTGTGCGGGGCGCGGTGCGGGGGCTGGCCCGGCGCGGGACGGTGGGTCAGCTCGGGGATGGTCCGGGAGACGGGGGCGTCCTCGCTCACCGTGAGCTCGGTGCCGTGGTGATGGATGGTCAGGGGCAGGCCGGAGTTCAGGGTGTAGGTGGCCCGGTCGGCGGTCAGTTCGACGCGCAGGCACCGGTCGAGGAAGCCCACCGTGAAGGCGAGCCGGCTGTAGCGCTCGGGCAGGCGGGGCGCGAACCGCAGGGCGCCGTCGATGCACCGCATGCCTCCGAACCCGGCGACCAGAGCCATCCAGGTACCGGCCAGCGAGGCGATGTGCAGGCCGTCGCGGGTGTTGTGCTCCAGGTCGCCGAGGTCCATCAGCGCGGCCTCGGCCGTGTAGTCGCTCGCCAGGTCGAGATGGCCGGCCCGGGCGGCCATCACGGCCTGGACGCAGGCGGACAGGGAGGAGTCGCGGACGGTCAGCGGCTCGTAGTAGGCGAAGTTGCGGGCGATCTGCTCCTCGTCGAAGTACTCCTCGAAGAACGCGCCGCAGGTGTACATCGCCAGCACCAGGTCCGCCTGCTTGATGACCTGTTTGCGGTACAGGTCGAAGTAGGGGAAGTGGAGCATCAGGGGGTACTGGTCCGGGCCGGTGCCGGCGAAGTCCCAGCGCTGGTAGCGGGTGAAGCCGGCGTGCTGCTCGTGCACGCCGAGTTCCTCGTTGTAGGGGACGTTCATGGCCTCGGCGGCGTCCCGCCAGGCGGCCCGCTCCTCCTCGTCGGCGCCGAGCCGCGCCGCCTCGTCCGGGTGGCGTTTGCAGGCGTCGGCGGCGGCCAGCAGGTTCGCCCGGGCCATGAGGTTGGTGTACGTGTTGTCGTCGGCGATCGCGCTGTACTCGTCCGGTCCGGTGACGCCGTCGATGTGGAAGGTGCCCCGGTCGTCGTGGTGGCCGAGGGAGCGCCACAGGCGGGCGGTCTCCACCAGCAGCTCCACACCGACCTCGCGTTCGAATGTCTCGTCACCGGTGACGGCCACGTACCGCACGACGGCGTCGGCGATGTCGGCGCCCACGTGGAAGGCCGCCGTGCCGGCCGGCCAGTATGCGGAGCCCTCCGAGCCGTCGATGGTCCGCCATGGGAACGCGGCGCCGCGCAGACCGAGTTGGGCGGCGCGCTCGCGGGCGGCGGGCAGGGTGTCGCGGCGCCAGCGCAGGGCCTCGGCGGCGGACTTCGGCGCGGTGTACGTCAGCAGCGGCAGCACGAACGCCTCGGTGTCCCAGAAGGCGTGGCCGTCGTAGCCGGAGCCGGTGAGTCCCTTGGCGGGGATGGCGCGCTGTTCGGCGCGGGCCCCGGCCTGGAGGACGTGGAAGAGGGCGAAGCGAACGGCCTGCTGGATCTCCTCGTCGCCGTCGATCTCGACGTCGGCGCGCGCCCAGAAGTCGTCCAGGTAGGCCCGCTGCTCCTCCAGGAGCCCCTGCCAGCCGCTGTGCCCGGCCGCGGCCAGGGCCGCCTCGACCTGGTCGCTCATCGCGGGCCGGGAGCGGACGCCGGACCAGCCGTGCGCGACGAGCTTCTCCACCCGCAGCCGCTCTCCCGGTTCCAGGACGGAGGTGATGGTCAGCCGGGCCACGTCCACGTTGGACTCGCTGCTCGTGGTGGTCCGTTCGGGGCCGGTGACGGTGTGGTCGGCGGCCACGGCGACCCTGAGGCCGCTGCGGCGGGTGCGGTGGACCAGGCGCAGCCGGCTGCCCGTGGCGAGGTCCTCCTCCGGTTCCAGCGGCGACTTCAGCGCCTTGGCGGCGCGCGGGTCGCCGTCCGGCTCGGGCAGGCTCTCGTTGGTGACCAGCTCCGACTGGACGACCACGCGGGTCCGGCTGTCGACGGGTTCGACCTCGTAGGCGACGGCGGCTATCGCGCGCTGGGTGAGCGCCACCAGCCGGGTGGAGCGCACCCGGACGGTCGAGCCGGCCGGCGAGGTCCATTCGCAGACCCGCTCCAGGACGCCCCGCCGCAGGTCGAGGGTCTGCTCGTGGGTGACGAGCCGCCCGTAGCGCAGGTCGAACGGCTCGTCGTCGACCAGGAGCCGCAGCACCTTGCCGTTGGTGACGTTGATGGAGGTCTGGCCGGACTCCGGGTAGCCGTAGCCGGCCTCGGCGTACGGCAGCGGGTGCAGTTCGTGGACGCCGTTGAGGTAGGAGCCGGGCAGGCCGTGCGGTTCGCCCTCGTCGAGGTTGCCGCGCCAGCCGATGTGCCCGTTGGACAGGGCGAACACGGACTCGCTCTGCGCCAGGACGTCGAGGTTGAGTTCCCTCTCGCGCACGGTCCAGGGCTCGACGGTGTACGCCCGCTGTGTGATCACTCGCTCTCCCCCAGTTCGGCGAGGTCCCGCACCACGATGTCGGCGCCGTGCCGGTACAGCGCGTCGGTCTGCCCGACCCGGTCGACGCCGACGACGTATCCGAAACGGCCCGCGCGGCCCGCGTCCATGCCGGCCAGGGCGTCCTCGAAGACGGCCGCTTCGGAGGGGTCTACGCCGAGGTCCTCGGCGGCGGCCAGGAACGTGTCGGGGTGCGGCTTGCCGGGCAGCTTGCGCTCGGCGGCGACGACGCCGTCGATGCGGACGTCGAAGAAGTGCTCGGCGCCGATCGAGCGGAGCACGTCCTGGCAGTTGGCGCTGGACGAGACGATCGCGGTGCTGAGCCCGTGCGCGCGGACAGCCTCCAGATAGCGCAGGGTGCCGTCGTAGGCCTCGACGCCGTCGGTGCGGATCTTCTCGAGGAGCAGCTCGTTCTTGCGGTTGCCGAGTCCGTGCACGGTCTCGGCGCCCGGTGGGTCGTCCGGGTCGCCGTCCGGCAGGTCGATGCCGCGGGAGGCGAGGAAGGTGCGCACCCCGTCTGCGCGAGGCCGCCCGTCGACGTACTCGTCGTAGTCCGCCGCTTCGAACGGCCGGTACTCCGCACCGTCCCGCTCGCGCAGGAAGGCGTCGAACATCTCCTTCCAGGCGGCCGCGTGCACCACGGCCGTCCTGGTGACGACTCCGTCGAGGTCGAACAGGCAGGCGTGGATGTCTTCGGGGAGACCGAGCTGCGTCATACAGGACCGGTTCCCCGTCCGAGGATGTTCCAGTGAGTGGCGCACGCCACACGCCGGGAGTGCGAGGGGTGTGAGGCGGCCGGAGTTCGCGCCCGCCCCGGGTGGCAGACTCTCTGTCTGTGCCCCTCACCTTCGACGACCTCGTCCACCGCGCCCGGTCCCTCCCCCGGGACGGCCGGCGCGCGATCCTCGGCATCGCGGGCAGCCCCGGCGCGGGCAAGTCGACGCTCGCCGAGCACCTGGTACGGGAGTTGAACGGCACCGGCGACCCCTGGGTCGCGCACGTCCCCATGGACGGCTTCCACCTCGCCGACGCCGAACTGGAGCGTCTGGGCCGCCGGGACCGCAAGGGCGCGCCCGACACGTTCGACGCGGCCGGATACGCGGCCCTGCTGCGGCGGCTGCGCGACGAGCCCGGCGACGACATCGTCTACGCGCCCGGGTTCGAACGCGCCCTGGAGCAGCCGCTCGCCGGCGCGATCCCGGTGCTCCCGACGGCCCGTCTGGTCGTCACCGAGGGCAACTACCTGCTCCTGACCACCGGCGCCTGGCCCCGCGTCCGCCCCCTCCTCGACGAGGTGTGGTTCTGCGAGGTGCCCGAGCCCGAGCGCGTCCGCCGCCTGGTCGCCCGCCACGAGCAGTTCGGCAAGACGCACGAGGAGGCGGTGGCCTGGGTGTCACGCTCGGACGAGCGCAACGCCGAACTGATCGCGACGACGCGGGGGCGGGCAGACCTGGTGGTACCGGAGCGGGCACTGCCACGCGCGCAGGCGTGAATCCCGTCAGGCGCCCATCGCCGCCCGGTGGGCGCGCAGGGTGAGGGTCAGTGTGTGCGGGCCGAGTCCGCCGATGTAGACGCGGTTCCCGGTCGTCGCATCCGTGCCGCCCACCACGCTGTAGTCCTGCCCCGGGTCGTACCGCAGGACGTCGCTCCGGTCCGGTCCGGCCGGCGGTTCGCCCGACGCCACGTCGGCCTCGACCCGGATCTCGTCGTCACCGACCCGGTAGGTCATCGGCCCGCCCGTCAGGCACCAGCGCCCGTCGCCGAGCGGTACGGCGCCCTCCGGCACGCCACCGGGCCGGAAGGTCAGTTCGAGGCACCAGGGCACCCGTGGTCCGCTGATGTCGATCCGCAGGTCGGCGCCGTCCTCCCGCAGGTCCACCTCGACCTGGGTCGTGTGGGAGACCTCGTCCCGCGGCCGGTCCGGGAAGGCCATCGCGGCCGAGAAGCGTCCCTCGTCCGCCATGCGGTAGGCGCCGTCCTCCCGGCGCCGCTCCGGCGGCAACGGCTGGTAGTAGGCGGCTGTGAGGGTTTCGGTGAGCCGGTACCGGCCCTCGGCGGGCCGGTGCACGTCGGCGGCGCGGAACGGGCCCAGGTCGAAGAATCCCCGGGAGAGCCGGACCGCGTCGAGGACCGCGTCCCCGGCGAACAGGCGCAGGAAGGTGGGGTTGCAGGCGAGGCCCGAGCGGATGCGCCGGTGCTCGGGCACGTCGGAGCCGCCGTACACCACCGTGTGCGCGGTGGCCGAGGCGCGTGCGGCGAGGCGCGCCGTGGTGATGTACCGGTGACGCGGAAGTGGCTCCGCGGCCGGTTCCGGCAGGACGCGGCGCAGGTCGGGGGTGAGCAGGGTCTCGGCGAGCAGATCGGGGTCGTCGATGCCGCCGGAGGCCGCCAGCCGCGCCGCCCGGCTGAAGTCGCCCCGGCCGGTGCGGATCGCGAGCAGCCGGTAGTGCGGCAGGTAGGGCGCCAGCGGGAACGGGTGGTGCTGGTCCTGTCGTCGCGACAGGACGGTCTCCACCGTGCCGTCCGGCCTGATGAGGTCCAGGGTGGTGGCGAGATTGCGTTCCACGGCGTCCCGCAGGTCGGCGCGGCCGAGGACATCGGCCAGCAGCAGCAGCGACGGGTTGGAGACATGGGCCGCGTAGTTGGCGCTCCGTTCCGAGTACAGGCCCTCCGCGTCGATGTCGACGCCCTCGGAGAGCCACTCGTCGACGCGGTCGAGCAGCCGGTCGTCCGGGAACGACCGGTGCAGCCGGGCCAGCGCCGCGCACAGCTCCCAGCGGTGGTTCGGGGTGTGCACCCCACCGGTCAGGAGACTGCGGGATGCGGCGTCGGCGATATCGGCGAGCGCGGCCGTGGCGTCGCGCAGTTCCGGCCCCGCACCGGCGGCGAGGACGTGCGCGTCGCACACGTCGTTGACGGTGAACCCGGAGTCCGGCGGTGACTGCACGTTGTCGCCGCCGGCGAAGAGGCCGCTGGTGGTCTGCGTGGCCCGCAGGGCGCGGAGGTGGGTCATCGCGGCGGCGACGGCCTGCTTGCTGCCGTGCAGTGCCGATTCCGGGGACCGGTACGCCGCGATCAGCGTCTTCACCCTGCGCGCCAGAGCGCGGTGGGGCACACCGGTGGGTTCCTCGTCGGGGTCGGCCGCCGCCGGGGCGGCCGACCGGTCGGCGGCGCGGGCGACCGCGCGGACGAACTCGTGGTCGAGCGGGGTGTGCACGGTCAGTCCTTCAGTCCGGCGTTGATGTCCGCGCCCATGACGTAGCGCTGGAAGACCAGGAAGACGGCGATCAGCGGGATCATGGAGATGACCGATGCGCCGAGCAGGACCGACCAGTTGATGTTCTGCGCGCCGACGATGCTCTGGATGCCGATCTGCACGGTGAACTTGTCCGGGTCGTTGAGCATCAGCAGCGGCCAGATGTAGTCGTTCCACCGCCACTGGAAGGACAGGATGGCGAGGGTCAGCATGATGGGCCGGGACAGCGGCACCATGATCCGCAGGAAGATCGCCAGTTCACGGGCGCCGTCGATGCGTGCGGCTTCCACGAGTTCGTCGGGAACCGTCAGGAAGAACTGGCGGAACATGAAGCATCCGGTCGCGGTAAGCACGGCCGGGAGGATGATGCCGGCGAACGAGTTGTACAGGCCGAGGTCACGGACGACCAGGAACTCCGGGGCGAGCATGACCTCGGACGGCAGCATCGTGGTGGCCAGGATGCAGACGAAGAAGACCTTGAGCCACGTGTTGTCGTACTTGGCCAGCGCGTAGCCGGTGCAGCAGCTGACTCCGACCGTGAGGATCGTCGTGATCACGCACACGATGGTCGTGTTGATGAAGTACTGGGAGAAGTTGGCGCTGTCCCACGCCGCCTTGAATCCCGACAGGGTGGGGTTGTGCGGAACCAGCGTCAGCGGATAGGAGAACAGGTCGCCGGCCGGCTTGAAGGAGCTGAGGACGAACCACAGCACCGGCAGTCCGTAGAGGCAGGCCAGGACCCACAGCAGTGTGGTGGCGGAGACCGCCTGCCGGAGCCCGCCGGTGGCTGCCCCGCGGGGACGCTTCTTGGAGACGGCCCGTCCGGAACCCGCGTCGACCGGGCGCATGTCTGTGGTTGTCATCGGTTCTCCACCCGTCGGTTGACGATCAGCTGGATGATCGCGACGGCCATCAGGATGAGCATGAGCACGAACGACGCGGCGCTCGCGTAGCCGATCTGGCCCCGTTTGAAGCCGGTCTCGTAGATGTACTGGACGAGCAGGTTGTTCGACGTTCCGGGTCCGCCGTTGTTGAGGGCGACGAACACCGGGTATTCCTTCATCGCGTTGATCGTGTTGAGCAGGATGACGATGAACGAGGTGGGCGCGATGCTCGGCAGCGTGATGTGGAAGAACTGCCGCCAGGGGCCGGCGCCGTCGAGCGAGGCGGCCTCGTAGTACGACACCGGTACGTTCTTGATCGCGGCGATGAACAGCAGCATCGAGAAGCCCGTCCAGGCCCAGGACGCCGCCATGACCACCACCAGCAGCGACAGGTCCGCGTTCGACTGCCACGGAACGGCGCCCCCGCCGAACTCGTGGATGATGTAGTTGACCAGTCCGAAGTTCTCACCGAACAGCCAGCGCCACAGGACACCCACCACGATGGGCGACAGCAGCCACGGGATGAAGAAGATGACGCGGGCGACCGAGGCGCCCTTGGCGTGCTTGCTCACCACCGCGTTGGCGATGAGCAGCGAGAAGACGAAGTTCAGCGGGACGAAGAGCACGGTGTACAGCAGTGTCCGGCTCAGCGCGTCGTAGAAGGTGGAGTCGCCGAACAGGTTCTGGTAGTTGTCCAGCCCGACGAACTGGAAGACCCCTACGCCCGTGTAGTTCGTGAAGGAGTAGACGAGCCCGATCACCGCCGGCCAGACGAAGAACAGCGCGAAGAGCACGACGTTGGCCGCGATGAGGACGAGCGGCGCAAGGGTGTACTTGCTGCGTCTCCTGGGCGGGCTCACGGACACGTCCGAGGCGCGTTTGGTCATCTTCCTGACTCCGTGCTGGTGGAATGGGTTGCTGTGGGCTCAGGCCATGAGCCCGGCGTCATATGAGGGCCGGGGCCGGGCGGCGGTGTCTCGACCCGCCGCCCGGGCCTGCCCGGCCTGCGCTCAGCCGCCGACCTGCTGGTTGTAGACGTCCACGATGTTCTGCAGGGCCTTGTCGGACGACTGCTGGCCGTTGATCGCCTTGCCGAGCTCCGTCTTGGTCGGGTCCTCGGGGAGGCTCTTGCCCTTCAGCACCCATTTCGTCTGCGCGGAGTTGAAGTAGCCGGAGATGGGGGCGTAGAGCGGGATCGACTCGTTGTAGAGCTTGAACGCCGCCTGCGCCGCCTCGGACTTGAAGGGGTACTTCGGGTTCAGACCGCTCTCCACCGGCAGGAAGCCGGACGTCTCGCACAGCACCTGGTAGTGGGCCGGCTCGTACAGCCAGGTGAGGAACTTCGTCGCGGCGTCGGCCGCGGCGGCGTTGTTGTTGAAGCCCACCGTCATGCCGCCGCTGTTGACGTCGCTGGCCTGCACCGGCTGGGCGGGGGTCGGGACGCTCGCCCACTCGAACTTCTTGATGCTCTCCGCGAAGGCGGGCACCTGCCACACGCCGGACCAGTAGGCGACCACGTCACCGCTCTGGAACATGGCCGACGGGTCGGCGCCGCTGGTCCACACGGACTTCGGCATGGTCTTGTCGTCGTTCCATCCGACGAAGGTCTTCACGGCCTTCTTGGTCGCCGCGTCGACCGAGAACGTGCCGGAGGAGTCCGCGTGGACGTACTTCCCGCCCTTCTCGTACACCATGGCGCGCAGCCGGGACGGCGACTGGTCGAAGGTGAGGGAGTACTTGGCGCCGGTCTTCTCGCGGACCTTGTCCGCCGCCTTGATGAAGTCGGTCCAGGTCCAGGTCTTCTGGGGCGAGGTCGGGAAGGTGACGCCGGCCTTCTCGAACAGCGTCTTGTTGATGAACATGCCGGACGCGGTGACGTCCGAGGGGATGGACAGCACCTTCCCGGAGGAGTCCTTGGCGACGAAGTTGGCGTTGATCTTGTTGCTCTTCTTGTTGGCGATGGAGCTGAGGTCGATCAGCTTGTTCGCCCAGATCGGGTCCAGCGCCGGCACGGCCGCGACGTCGGGCAGGGAGTTCGCCTGCGCTGCGTTGTGCAGCTTGGCCGGGTAGCCGTCGTAGGGGATGTTGACGAGCTTGATCTTGACGCCGGTTTCCTTCTTGTACTGCGCCACCATCTTCTTCCAGCCCGCGTCCTGACCCGGGACCGTGGAGATCCAGAACGTCAGCGACTTGGCGTTCCCGCCCGAGTCGGACCCCGACCCGCAGGCGGAGAGCAGAAGGGCACCTGCCGTGGCCACGGCAGCGAGGGGAACCACGCGACGTATGCCGCCGCGGCCGAGACGGCGGGAGCGCCGCACACCCAGACTGGTCATCTTCAATCCCTTTTCGTCGTAGCGGAAGAAGCACGGCGCCAGCCGAGGCGGCACGGGTGCATTGTGAAGGAGATTCGCTTTCCGGGGGCACGGCCTCGCCCGGCCGCGTCGCCTTGACGGGTGGGGTCCCCGGCCTTGTCGGCCGTCGTCGCACAAGCACGCCCTCGTGCGGCGCCCGTACGTCGCGTACGGGCGGGATGCTCACCCGGAGTCGGCGTCCCGGCCGACTCAGAAAGCGCTTGTCCGGACATTGGCAGACCGATGGCGCAGCCGTCAATGCTTCGCCCGCACAGCTCCGGTCACGGTTTGAATTCCATGGGCGACCGCGAGCCTGCTGGCCCCCGCCACGGTGCCGGCGTCGCCCACCACGCTGCTGACCACCTCGGTGGGCCAGCTCAGCCGGGCCAGCTCGGCCCGCACCCCGGGCAGGAGCTGCGGGTCCGCGCCGGTACCGCCACCGAGGACGATCAGGCCGGGGTCCAGTACGGCGGCCACGGCGGCGGCGAGCCGGCCCACGTCGGCGGCGTGCGCGTCGATCACGGACCGCGCCGTGGCGTGCCCCTGCGCTGCCAGGGCGAGGAGCCGCTCGGCGGTGCGCGGACGGGGGCCGTCGGCCCGCTGCCAGGCCTCGGCCGCCCGGCGCAGCAGGGTGCGCGATCCCATGCGGTGCTCCAGGCCCTCGTGGCGCGGGGCGCGGCTCTCGTCCCAGGGGTAGGGCAGCCGGGCCACCTCACCGGCGGCGCCGTTCGCGCCGCGCAGCACCCGGCCGCCGATGACGACGGCGAGACCGATGCCGACGCCGATGCGCAGGTAGCCGAAGGTGTCGCGGCCGACGGCGGCGCCTTCCTGCAGTTCGGCGAGCGCGGCGCAGTTGACGTTGTTCTCCAGGTGGACGGGCACGCCCTCGGGCAGGGCGACGGCCATCGCGTCGAAGACGGGACCGGCCTTGGCGGTCGCCGGGCGTTCCCCCGCGCCCTCACCGTCCCGGGTGGTGACATCGCCGACGGCGACGACGACGGCCCGCAGCGGGGCTCCGGCGGGCAGCCCGTCGAGGACCTTGCGGACGGTGCCGGCGGCCTCCGGCCTGGAGCCGGTGGCCTCGGCGAGCAGCGTCCCGTCCAGGGCGCAACTGCGCACCCGCGTTCTGGCGGGGCCCAGGTCGACGGCGAGCACGGCACCGGCGGCCGGGCCGAGCCGGTAGACGGCGGCGCTGCGGCCGGTGCCGCCGGACGCCCGCCCGGAGTGGGCGGCGAGTTCCACGGCCTCCAGTTCGGCGACGGCGGTGGAGACGGTCGGCTTGGAAAGTCCCGCACCGGCCGCCAGCTGGGGACGGGTGGCCGTGCCCGCCCCGGCCAGTACGTCGAACACCACACGGGCACTCTCACTCAGGTGCATGGTCTCCCCAGGTCGTGCGGCGGCCGAGCAGGACGGCCGCGAGGGTCGCGCGGCATCGGGAATTCCGTGCCTCTTGACGCGCACCCTACTTCGTTAGTTAACTTCCTAACGAACTTCACGGTACTCGCCTGCCGTGTTCCGCCAAAGCCCGTCCCGGGGCTTCCCTACCTCTTCAACTGCCGTGGTACGACGGGTGGTTCGCCTGCCGTCGCCGTGCCACGCAACGACGAAAGAGGACCCGTGCAGGACTCCACGCCTTACGCGGTCGGTATCGACGTGGGTGGCACCAAGACGCATCTGCGCGCCTTCGCGGACGGCGCGGGCGTCGTCGATCATGTCCGCAGCAGTGCGGGCTGGCGCCCGCACGACGCCGGGGCCGCAGCCGACTGGCTGGCCGACCTGATCGCCGTCGCCCTGCCCACCTCTCCACGGCCGTCCGCTCTCGCCGTGGGCGGCCACGCCTGCGAGACGCCACGCCAGTGCGCGGGCATCCGCGCCGCCCTTCAGGAGCGGCTGGGGGTGCCCGCGCTCGTCGTGGGCGATGCCGAGCTGCTCGTTCCCGCCGCGGGGCTGGACAAGGGCGTGGGTCTGGTCGCAGGCACCGGTTCGGTCGCGGTGGGGCGGCTGCCCGGCGGCGAGGCGGTCCAGGTCGGCGGCTGGGGCGCGGTGCTCGGCGACGAGGGCGGCGCGGCCGGCCTCGTCCGGGAGGCCGCGCGGGCCGTCTGGGCCGCGCACGACCGGGGTGAGGAGCCCGACGCACTGGCGACCGGGCTGGTCGCCGCGTTCGGGGTGGCCGAAGTGCCCGCGCTCGGCGCCGCCCTGGAGGCCGCCACGGACGTCTCGGCGGAGTGGGGCCGCCACTCCCCCGCCGTGTTCGCCGCGGCCGAGGCGGGCTCACCGCTCGCCCGGGCCGTGATCGCCGAGGGCGGCCGGGCGCTCGCCGGGCTCGTCGTGCGGCTGGCCGCGCGCGGGGTCCCGGTGGACGACGTGGTGGTGGCGGGCGGCACGGTGCTCGCCCAGAGCGCGCTGTACGAGGCGTTCACCGCCGCGCTCGCCGAGTCCCTGCCCGGGGCCCGGACGCGGCCGCTGCGGGTGCCACCGGTCGAGGGCGCGCTCGCCCTGGCCCGTTCGCTTCTGTGAGCCGGGCGGCCGCCGTTCACCCTCCGGACACCGGCCGGTGGCCGACCCCTCTCCGCAGGGTCACAGCACGGCCGTAGATCTTCGCTCATGCGCAACAGGTGCCACAGAAGTCGCCAAAGGCACCAGAAGTCGCACAGCCCGCTTCACCTTCCCGGCCACACGGCCGACGCACCGTCGCGCAATGCCACGACACCTTCTTCGCAGAACTCCAGAGAGGCGCACCCATGTCATCAGCCGGGCACCGCTCCCCCGCCACCGTCGACAGGCGGGGCTTCCTCAAGACCTCCCTCGGTGCCTCGGCGGGCCTGCTCGCCGCACCGACCTTCGCGTCCTGGCTCGGCGCGGCGGACGCGCAGGCCGCCACGGGCTTCGCCGCGTTCGTCGACGACTACAGGTCGAACGTCACCGCGAACCTCACCCCGGAGACCAACGCCGTCGTCCGGATCCTGGGCGGCATGGCGAAGGTGTGGAAGACCGGCGATGCCTGGAACACCGGCCGCGTCCTGGACCGCGAGGTGCTGCGCGCCAACATGCGTTGCTGCGCCCGGATCACCCGGGCCCGCACCGAGGCGCAGGCGAAGGATGCCTTCCTCTACGACCGCCAGCACCAGAGCTACGCCATGATCGCCGGCCTCGGTCCGCTCGAGCGCCTGTACAAGGCGGGCGCCAAGGCGGTCACGTCGATCACCACCGCCCCGGACGGCACACCCCCCGGGAAGATCAACGACACCCTGCCCGCCGACGCCCCGGCCGGATCCGCCCTCGGGGCGGGCTCGTACGACTCGGACCTCGGCCAGGTGGCCAGGCTGGTCGACACCGTGCGCGGGCCGTTCGCCTCGGGCAACCCGGGCAAGTTCGCCTTCCAGTACCCGCGCCCGTGGCGGATGAACGAGGACAGCGAGGTCGTCGACACCGGCGCGAAGGACGCGCTCGGCTACCCGGTCTACGACTCGGACGTGATCGTGGCCCCGCAACTGCTGCGCCAGCGCTCCGAGAACGCGCAGGAGGACGGCGGTTTCCCCAGCGGCCACACCAATGCCTTCCACCTGGCCGGGCTGGCCCTCGCGTACGCGGTGCCGGAGCGGTTCCAGGAGCTGGTGACGCGGGCGTTCGAGCTCAGCCACACCCGCATCATGTCGGGCATGCACTCCACCGTCGACGTCATCGGCGGCCGGATCATGGCCACCGCCCTGACGGCCGCGACGCTGGCCGACCCGGCGAACGCCGAACTCAAGGCAGCCGCCCGTGCCCAGGCTCTCGCCTACTTCACACAGCGGACCGGCACGACGGCCGACACCCTCTACGACTACGCCCACCCGGGCGCCGGGGACGCCTACGCCGACCGCGAGGCCAACTCCCGTGCGGTCGGGCACCGGTTGACGTACGTCCTGCCGCGCCGCGGCCGCAAGGACCCGCTGACCGTGCCGAAGGGCGCGGAGGTGCTGCTGGAGACGCGGCTGCCGTACCTGAGCGCGGCCCAGCGTCGCGAGGTGCTGCGGACGACCGCGCTGCCTTCCGGGTACGTCCTGCTGGACGGCTTCGAGCAGTGGGGCCGGCTGAACCTGTTCGCCGCGGCGGACGGTTACGGCGCCTTCGACCGGGACGTCACCGTGACGCTGGACGCGGCGGCCGGGGGCTTCCACGCGGCCGACAGCTGGCGCAACGCCATCGAGGGCGACGGCGGTCTGACCAAGCGCGGTTCGGGCACTCTCACCCTGACGGGCCACAACCGCTATCGCGGCGGGACCGTCCTGGAGGCCGGCACGCTGGTCGCCGCGTCGCCGAACGCCCTGGGCGAGGGCGACGTCCGGGTCACGGGCGGCACGCTCCGCGCGGCCGAGGTCCTGCGGATCCGCGGCTCCTACGTCCAGGAGGGCCCGTCCGAGCTGGAGCTGGCGCTGCGCAGGAACCACGGCCCGGCCCTCACGGTGGGCCGTCGGGTTCTGCTGGGCCGGGACAGCGTGCTGTCGCTGCGGCTCGACGCCGAGCGGCCGCCGGTCGCGGGGACGACGGTTCCCGTCCTGTCCGCCGGGCAGTTGCGCGGCCGGTTCGACCGCGTGGAGCTGGACTCCGCGACGCTGCGGGCGGTGCCCGTCCACACGGCTGACGGTCTGTCGGTGCGACTCGTGCGGCGGTAGCGCTTTCCACGGCGGGGGCTGATGCACAGTGGGTCCATGAGGGACCCCTGGACGGCTCCCGCCGTTCCCCGGCCCGTGTCACCCACGCCCCCGGCACCGGCCGCCACCACGCGGCGGCCGGGCAGACGATGGCCGGTGCGGCTCCTGGTGGCCCTTTTGCTCGCCCGGATGGCCTTCGCGATGGTCACGACCGCCGTGCAGCAGACCCCGACGATCGACGAACCGGTGTACGTGGGCGCGGCCGCGGAGTACGTGCACGAGCACCGGCTGCGGCACAACCCCGAGCATCCGCCGCTGGGCAAGCTCGTCATCGGCGCCGGGGTCGCCCTCGCGGATCCGCACCTCGACCCGGCCTTCGCAGGGGACCAGGGGCAGTTGGGCCGGCATCTGCTGTACGAGTCGGGCAACGATCCCTGGCGGCTGATGCTGTGGGCCCGCCTGCCGGTCATCGCGCTGACCCTGTCGTTCGGGCTGGTGGTGTTCGCCTTCGCCCGTGAACTGGCCGGGCCCGTCGCCGGGTCGGCCGCGCTCGCGCTGTACTGCTTCTCCCCCGACGTCATCGCCCACGGCTCGCTGGCGACGCTCGATGTGCCGGCCGCCGGGTTCGTGCTGACCTCGGCCTGGCTGGTGTGGCGGGCACGCCGGAGACCGCGGCTGTACGTCCCGCTCGCGGGGCTGGCACTCGGCGCCGCGGCGGCCACGAAGATGAGTACGTTGCCGGCTGTGCCGGTGCTGATGGCGCTGGCCGCCGTATCGCTGTGGAAGGCGTCCGGAGGCAAGCCGCACCGGGCTGTGACCGCGGCGGCACGGGTGGCCCTGGTCGCGGTCGCCGTCGTGTGGGTCACGTATCTGATGGTCGATCCGCTGCTGCGCTGGACTCCGGAGCAGCACGTGCCCGTGGTGCACGGCCTGCGGGGGCAGCTGGTCCGGCTCCTGCCCTTCCCGGAGGCCTACCGGGACGGCGTGCGCCTGCAGTTCGGGCTGGAGAACCGGCCCTGGCAGGGCTTTCTGTTCGGGCGGCTGTACGACGGTTCGCTCTGGTACTACCTGCCGGCCGCGCTGCTGGTGAAGACCCCGTTGGGGATGCTCGCGCTGTGGGCCGCGGGTGCCACGGCCGTCGTCGCGGTCCGGCGGCTGCGGCCTGCCGCACCGTATGTGCTGGCCGCTCCGCTGGTGCTGCTGGTCGCCGCCATGCAGGGGGCGCGCGACTTCGGAACCCGGTACGCCGTGTTCCTGCCGCTGTTCCTCGCGGTCGCCGCCGGGTGCGTGCTGCTGGTGCGGAGGCGGTGGGTGTCGGTGGGGGTGACCGTGCTGGTGGCCTTCGCCGCCGTCAGTTCGGTGCGGGCGCATCCCTATTATCTGCCGTACTCCAACGAGGTGTTCGGGGGGCCGGGCAGGACCCGGGAGCGGCTGCACGACTCGAACGTCGACTGGGGGCAGGACCTCGGGCGGCTCGCGGACCGGCTCCGCGACCGGTACCCGCGTGAGCGGGTGTGGCTCGTCTACAAGGGCAGTGGGGTGCCGTCGTTCTACGGCATCGAGGCCGCGGATCCCCGACGCGTTCCGGTTCACGCGGTGCGGGGGCTGCTGGTCGTGTCGGACTCGGCGGCGGCGAAGGCCTCGGGGCGGCTGGCCGAACTGATCGGCGACAGCCGCCCCGTCGATGACATCGGGCACTCGATCACGGTGTACCGCCGTTGAGTGCGGCGGTACGGGTCAGTGCATCGCGTGGAAGAACCCGTCCGCGCTCACGTGCTGCATTACCCTGGAGGCCACCCGGTAGCGGCCGTTGGGCACATCGGGGCACCGCGCCACATGGACGGCGAGCGGGCCGGCGAACTCGTAGCCGCGGCGTTCCGCGTGGCGGGACAGGCTGTCGGTGAGGGCCTGTCCCACGTCGGTGCCGGTGCGGGTCAGATGCTCGTGCACGTCGTCGGGCAGTTCCACGTCGTAGGCGTTGGGGACCATGACGCGTCCCTCACGGCACACCACGGCGTTGTCGTCGCACTCGCGTTGCAGGGCGTCGAGAACCTCGACCGGTTCCTTGTCGCGCAGCCGCGCCCACAGCGCGTCCCATCGGTTCTCCAGGGTCTGTTCCAGCGCACTCAGCGCGCTCATGCCGTCTCTCCTGCCGGAAGCGTCGTCGGTCGGGGGGTGCCAGGAGGGGCCTACCGGTCGTCGAAGTCGTCGGGGCGCACCTCGGCCTCCTCCAGGGCCTCGCGCATCGTGCGTCCGGTCCCACCCGGCGTCTGGGGGCGGTTCCCTTCCTGTCGCTCCAGCAGCTCGTCGGTGGTCTCCGTCTTGGGCCGGTTCTCCTCCGGGACGGTCATCGCGGGGCTCCTCTCGGGGGTCGTGTGCGGCGGCGGGTTCCCGCCCGGCCTCCGGGTATCCCCCGGCGGGGCAGCTCATGCGGCTTGAAGAAGCCCTGGTCACTACGGTGCGTGAGCTATGTTGAACATCCGTGGGAGACAAAGGAGGCGCACCGGTGCCATCGCCGCAGCAGGCACGCGCACAGGCATCCGCGATCACCTCGGGGAAGGCCGCCCCCGAGGCGGATGTCTCCCCGTCCGCCCAGCTCAGGACGCTGTTCGACCGGCCCCGGCTGTCCCCCGGGCAGCGGCGCATCGCGCAGTACCTGATCGAGCACATCACCGAGGCGGCGTTCCTGTCGATCACGGATCTCGCGGACCGGGTCGGGGTGAGCCAGCCCTCGGTGACGCGGTTCGCCTCGGCGGTCGGCTTCAGCGGTTACCCGGCGCTGCGGGAGAAGCTCCAGTCGATCGCGCTGGGCACCCTCGCCGTCGGCCCGGCCGAGGAGACGCACGGCAACGAACTGCAGGCGGCGGTCGACGCCGAGATCGAGAACCTGGAGAACCTGCGGCGGGACCTGGCCGACCCGGACGTGGTCATCGACGTCGGCCGCAAACTCTCCTCGTCCGCGCCGCTGACGGTCCTCGGGCTGCGCATCTCCGTCTCGCTCGCCGAGTACTTCGCCTACGCCGCCCGCCGCATCCATCCGGACGTACGGCTGGTGACCCGGGGCGGCAGCGTCGCCTACGACGCGCTGCTGCAGTCGCGTGAGGCCGGAGGTACGTGGGTGCTGGCGTTCTCCATGCCCCGGCACGCCCAGGAGACCCTGACGGCCGTGCGGGTCGCGCGGGGCGCCGGGCTCAAGGTCGCCCTGATCACCGACCTGGCGCTCGGGCCGCTCGCGGACGAGGCCGACGTCGTCTTCGCCCTCGGGACCGGGTCGCGCCTGGTCTTCGACTCCTACGCGGCCCCGGGCGTGATGTGCTCGGCGCTGCTGCAGGCCATGACGGACGCGGATCCGGAGCGGACGCAGGCGCGGCTGGAGGAGTACGAGCAGGTCGCCGACCAGCACCAGTTCTTCCTCAGGGACTGAGCGGCGCCCGTACCGGACCCGGCGGCCACGCGGGACCCCCTCCACGGGCCACACACGCAGAGCCCACACGGGGACCATCCGCAACAAAGCGCGCATGAATGTTTTCATGCTCCTTGCAAACCGGATGGCATATATAAATACTGCTCACGGATCGCGACCCGGCCAGTTTCCGGATCCGTTCCGCACCCGTGGAGCCGGGTCCTACCCACTCCGGGTCCCGGGTGTTCGTGGCGGCCCCGGCCATCCCCTAGGCCGGGGCCGCCCCGACCCGTCGTCCACCCACGCGACGCCGCATACCCGGAAGCGATGATCATGCCCCTGACGACCACGCGCATCAGCCCGGACTGGCCCTGCCAGGTCAAGACCCCCGGGAGCTACGACTGGGAACGCTCCGCGGCCAAGTGGCTGCGCGAACTGGTACCCACGCGCTACGCCGGATACCCCGTGTTCATCCGCCATCCCGTCCTGCTCGCCCGGCACGCCCAGATCCAGGTCCAGAACGAGATCCGGGTCGCCCGCACCGCCCTGCAGACCGCCCGCGCCGACCTGCCCGGACTCGGCCTGCACGAGGGGGTCATCGAGCACACGATCAAGCTGTACGCGGCCGAGGTCATGCAGCTCCAGCACATCGCCCGCAGCGTCCGGGCGGTCACCCAGGCCCTGGTCGAGGCGAACCGACAGCCCTGAGCCGGCGGGCATGACTCGCGCCCCGCGTGGCACACGTGGAGCAATGAGCACCACCGAAGCCCGGCGCGGCGAGCCCGTGACCACGGTCCTGACCTGGCAGGTGCGCCCCGGCCGCGAGGAACGGTTCGTGGAATGGACGCACGGCATCACCCGCTGCGCCCGGCAGTTCCCCGGCAACGAGGGCGTCTCCTGGCTGACGCCCGAGGACGGCCACCGCTACCACGCGGTGCTGCGCTGGTCCGACCAGCACCGGCTCGCCGCCTGGCTGGAGTCGGAGGAGCGCGCGCACTGGCACCGGCGGATCGAGGACATCGCCACCGAGGTCAGCAGCGACCGCCAGTCGACGACCGGCATGGAGACCTGGTTCAGCCTGCCCGGCACCACCGTGCAGGCCCCGCCCCGCTGGAAGATGGTCCTCACGACCTTCCTCGGCGCCTACCCTCTCACCCTGCTCATCCAGTGGCTGGTGACGCCCCACACCACCGGCTGGCCGCTGCCCCTGCGGGCCGCCGTCTTTCCGCTGGTCCTGCTGCCGGTGCTGACGTATCTGGTGATGCCGCGGCTGAGCCGGCTGCTGCGGCTGTGGCTGTATCCGCGTGACGGCAAGTGAGCAGTCACTCACAAGCCGGTGCGCCCCCTGGGACGCCTGGGGCGGGCGATCATTCCGTGCGCACAAGCGGTCTTCGAATCGGACTGGGTGTGCAATGCTCGACGCGTGACGAGCGAGCCCGTGACGCCGGCGCAGCCCGGTGCCGCACCGGACCTGGCCGAACTGGCCAAGATCGTCGCCCGGCAGCGCGCCGAGCTGGACCGGCTGCGCGACCAGGCGGCCACCTCGGCTGTCGTGGAACGGGCCAAGGGCGCGGTGATGGCGCTGAGCGGGTGTACCGCCGGCGCGGCGGGCGAGCAGCTGCTCCAGCAGGCCAAAGCCGCACGTCACACCCTGCTGGAGGAGTGCTGGATCACCCTGGGCGGCCTGGCGCCCACGCCGCCCGACCCGGGCAGCGCCGGTGAGGTCCGCGGCGCCGGCGCATCCGGCTCCCGGGCAGAGGCCCTGGACCAATCGGCCGCGCCGGACGACGTCACGGCCGCCCTGGCCCGCCTCGGACGGGCCCTCGTTCGGGTGACGACACCCCACGACCTCGCCCGGTGCCTGCTGGAGCATCTCGGCCCCGACATGTCGGCGGACGCTGTCCTGCTCTACGCCCGCAGGCCCGACGGCGGTCTCGAACTGGTCGGGCACGCGGGCATCGAGGACAAGCTGGCGGCCCAGTGGTTCCAGGTACCGCCGCTGAGCGGAGTGGCGGCGCTGGACGCGCTGCGGGCGGGCGAGCCACGCTGGCTGGAGGACTTCGCCGCGGACAAGCGGCAGTACCTGCTCATAGGGGATCCTCCCGACCGGTGGCGCTCGCGCGCCTGGCTGCCCGTCCTCGCCGCGGGCGCGGCCGAGATCTGCATCGGTGTGCTGCGCGAGCGCGCCGGTGAGTTCACCCCGCGCGACCGCGCCCACCTGCGGGGCGTGACCGGGCTGTGCGCCGGCCGGCTGCGCGCCTTCGACACCCCGCCCGAGCGGGACGCCGACGCCGACACGGACGCGGTGCAGGCGCTGTTCGAGGCACTGCCTATCGCGGCGATGCTGCTCACGCCACTTCGGGCCGCGACAGGCGAGACCGAGGACTTCCGGGTGGAGGCCGCGACCGCCCAGGTGGGAGACCTGCTGGGCCGGACCGGTGAGCAACCGGCCGGGCGGCGGCTGCTGGAGCTGCGCCCGGCCCTCGCGGCCGAACCGCTGTGGCAGGGCTGTCTGCAGGTGCTGGCCACCGGCAAGACGTACGAGGGCGAGCCGTTCGCGCACGAGGAGGTCGTGGCGGGCGTCGCCGAGCTGTCCCTCTACACGGCGCGGGTGGCACCGCTGGGCGACGCCCTCGTCGTCTCGTGGATCCGGCACGGCTCCTCCGACCGGCAGGAGCAGCGGCTGGCGGACCTGCAGCGGTTGGGCAGTCTCGGCTGGGCGAACTGGAGCCTGATCACGCAGGAGGCATCCTGGTCGACGCAGGTGTTCTCCCTGGTCGGCCGGGACCCGGCGCACGGCCCGGTGCGGCTGCCCGACGTCCCGGAGCTCGCGCTCCCCGAGGACGCCCCGGCGCTGACCCGCGCCGTCGGTGAACTCGTCCACGACGGGCGGCCGTTCGACGTGCCGTTCCGGATCAGGACGAGCGGCGGTATCCGGCATCTGCGGCTGGCGGCCGAGGCGGTGGCCGACCGGCACGGCACGCCCGTCGAGGTGCACGGCTTCGTGCAGGACATGACCGCCCAGCGGCGCGCGGAGCTGGCCCTGGTCGAGAGCGAGCGGGCGATCCTGACGCAGCACGACGTGCTCCAGGCCGAGCGGACCCTGGCCTCCCGGCTCCAGCACGCGCTGCTGCCGATGGCCAACCGGCCGGTGCACCTGGCCGGGCTGCGCGTCGAGGTCGCCTATCTGCCGGCCCAGTCGGGTGTGCACGTCGGCGGCGACTGGTTCAGCGCCATCGAACTGCCCGACGGGGACGCGCTGCTGGTGGTCGGCGACGTCGCCGGACACGGGGTCGGCGCGGTGGCCACGATGGCCCAGCTCCGGTTCACCGCGAAGGGCATGGTCATCACGGGCTCGTCGCTGACCGGGGCGCTCGCCCGGCTGAACACGCTGCTGCTGCACTCGCGCGACTCCCACGCGACCGCCACGATGGTGCTGGCCCGCTACGACCCCCGCCGCCGGCGCCTGGTCTGGGCTCAGGCGGGGCATCCCCCGCCGCTGCTGCTGCGCGACGGTGAGGCGCGGTACCTGCGCCGCCCCGGCGGCATGGTGCTCGGGGCGTCCACCACGCCGGTCTACCAGGAGGCGGAGTGCCGTCTGGACCCGGGCGACCGGCTCATCCTGTACACCGACGGCCTGGTGGAGCACCCCCCGGACAGCATCGACCGGGGGCTGGAGCAGCTCGCCGAGGCCGTGGCGGCCCCGCACGGCGACGGGCCCGGGTCGCTGGGGCCGTTGCTCGCGCGGATGCTGCCGGACGTGCGACGGGACGACGTGTGCGTGGTCGACGTCCGGGTTCCCGGAGTTCGGCACGGGTAGGGAGCGGCGGCTCACGAGTCACCGCGGTGACGCCAGTACCACCACAGCCCCACGAGCGAGGCCAGCAGGAACAGGGTGGGCAGCACCAGGCCGGGAATGCGGGAGCCGTTCATGGGCGTGGCCTTCGGTTCGTGGCGGTCCGGGCGCCTCGTGCGTCGCCCACGCCCAGGGTGACGCCGCTCGGCCCCGCCGCGTCGCCGCTTTTCCCAGCCGTTGCCCGGCGTTCGACGCGGAGGGTGTGACGTCAGTCGACCGGGTGGCCCGGGTGGATGGTGACGGCGTCGGACAAGCGCAGCAACGGCCCCTCGTGCGCCTCGCGTCCGCCCCACTCGACCGGGTCGAGGACGAAACCGATGTGGTCGCCGCCGCCCGCGCGCGTCACGATCCGGCCGACGAACCAGGCCGGCGCGTCCTCCAGGACGAGGGCCCCGCCGTACGCCTCCCGTAGCCGGACGTCCTGGAACTTGTCGGTGCGGTCGCCGGTCTGCCCGCCGAACAGCTCGGCGAGGGCGCGCTGTTCGCGGCCGAGCAGGTGCACGGCGAGCACGTCCGCGTTCCGGGCCACCCGGAAGGTGTGGTTGACCTCGGACAGCCATACCACGAACCGCACGGGCCGCAGCGAGCACTGCGAGGCGAACCCGACCAGGCAGCCCGCCCGTTCACCGCCCGCGGCGGCCGTGACCACGTACATCTCGGGGTTCAGCCGGTCGATGAACTCGTCCATGCCGGCCATGGTCACACATCAGCTCGCACCCGCCGCCGTCCGGGACTCCAGGGCGGCCCGGGTGTCGTTGCCGTAGACGCCGGTCTCGTCGCCGCGGATGCCGTACCAGAGCTGGAAGCGGGCGACCGCGGCCGTGAGGGTGGGGTCGTAGCTGCCGCTGGTGGAGCCGTCCCGGTAGACGTCCGGGATGGCGAGGAGACGTTGCTGGAGCTCGGTCACCTCGGGGCCGGTGGCCCCCTCGCGCAGGGTTCCGGCGCCGTCGGGGTCCTCCGCGGGTGCGGGGGCGGCCGGGCCGGGCG
>NZ_JAIGQA010000169.1:0-17194 GCF_019733245.1 Streptomyces sp. WAC04114 | reverse complement strand
GCACCCCGCCGAGCAGATCCCCCTCACCCGGATCGCCGGCCAGGACGACCCCCTGCGCCCCCAGCTCCTTCACGCGCTGCATGAACGCCTCGTAAGACGCCCGCCCCGCGCCCGCCGTCGACCGCGCGATGATGAACCGCACGCCCACGTCCCGGGCGAACGGCAACAGCTCCGTCAACCCGGCCAGCGGATTCCCGCTCGACGTGGCCACGAGGTCGTAGTCGTCGATGACGACGTACACCGTGGGTCCGCGCCACCAGCTGCGGTCCCGCAGCTGCTGGGCGGTGACGTCGGCTGTCGGTGTGCGGCGCTTCATGAGGTCGGCCAGGGCGGCCATGTGGTGGTCCATGGCGTTGGACATGGGGATGTATTCGGCGAGGTGCGACGACGGCGTCACGTCCAGCAGTGAGCGCCGGTTGTCGATGACGAACAGCTTCGCCTCGTCGCCCGAGTACCGCTGCGTCAGCTGCTGGATCAGCAGCCGCAGCAGGTTCGACTTGCCGGACTCGCTCTCGCCGAAGACGAGGAAGAACGGGTCCTGCTCGAAGTCGACGAAGACCGGTTCGAGGTTGTCCTCGTCGAGGGCGAAGGCGACGCCGCGGCGTGGGAAGCGATCGCCCGGAGGGAGCTGATCGGCGGGGAACTCGCGGGGCAGCAAGCGGACTTCCGGGGCGCCGGGGGCCTGCCAGTGCCGGGAGACCTCGGTGGCGAGGGCGGCCGTGGCGTCCGCCAGGTCCGTGTCGGAGGTGAGACCGTCTATGCGCGGCACCGCCGCCATGAAATGCAGCTTCTGCGGCGCCTGTCCGCGGCCGGGCACGCCGGCCGGGACGTTCGCGGCCACCTTGCGGTCCAGTTCGGAGTCCATCGTGTCGCCGAGCCGCAGCTCCAGGCGGTTCATCAGGTGGTCCTTGAGGTTGGCCCTGACCTCCATCGAGCGAGAGGCCGTCAGGATCAGGTGGACGCCGTATCCGAGACCGCGCGCCGCGATGTCGTGGATCACCTGGTCCATCGCCTCGTAGTCCGCGCGGAAGTTGCCCCAGCCGTCGATGACCAGGAACACGTCACCCCAGGGCTGATCCGTGACCGAGATCTCGCCCCGGGCTCGCCTGGCCCGGAAGTCCGCGATCGAGGCGATGCCCGCGGAGCGGAAGTACTCCTCGCGGCGGTTCAGTACGCCGTACACCTCGGCCACCGTGCGCCGCACCCGCTCAGGATCCAGACGCGAGGCGACCCCGCCCACGTGCGGCAGTCCGGCCACCGCCGCCATGCCGCCGCCGCCGAAGTCAAGCCCGTAGAACTGCACTTCGTACGGCGTGTGCGTGAGCGCGAACGACGAGATCAGGGTGCGCAGCAGCGTCGACTTGCCGGACTGCGGGCCGCCGATGATCTGCATGTGGCCGGCCGCGCCGGAGAAGTCGACCCAGAGCGGGTCGCGGCGCTGCTCGTAGGGCTTGTCTACCAGGCCTGCCGGTACGACCAAGCGGCCGGCGCCTTCATAACCCGGCTGTGTGAGGCCGCGGCCCTGTACCGCTGTGAGGCCGGGCAGGAGCCCGTCGAGCGGCGGCGGACTGTCAAGCGGCGGCAGCCACACCTGGTGTGCCGCCGGGCCCTGGGCCTCCAGCCGACGCACGATCACGTCGAGCACGGTGTCGGCGAGCGCGTCGTCGACCTCCGGGCCGTCCGAAGCCGAAGGGCGCTGCTGTGGCACGGCCATGTACTGCACCGGCACCTCGGCCGCCGTGAACAGCACCGGCCGCCGGTTCATCGGCAGCGGTCCGCCGCTCAGCGCGGTTCGCTGCGTGCCCGAGCGGTACACGCCGGAGACGTAGGCCGCCTTGAAACGAACCATCTCGTCCGTACCGAACTTCAGGAGGCCGGAGCCCGGGACGTTCGGCAGCTCATAGGCGTCCGGTACGCCGATCGCCGCGCGGGACTCCGCGGCGGAGAAGGTGCGCAGACCGACTCGGTACGACAGGTACGTTTCCAGACCGCGCAGGCGGCCTTCCTCCAGGCGCTGCGACGCCAGCAGTAGATGCACACCTAGCGACCGGCCGATGCGGCCGATCTGTACGAACATCTCGATGAAGTCGGGCTTCGCCGTCAGCAGCTCGCTGAACTCGTCGATGACCAGCACCAGCGACGGAATGGGCTGCAGGGCGGCACCGGCCGCACGGGCCTTCTCGTAGTCGTGGATGTTGGCGTAGTTGCCCGCGTCGCGCAGCATCTCCTGGCGGCGGTTGAGTTCGCCGCGGATGGAGTCGCCCATGCGGTCGACCAGGGTGAGGTCGTCCGCGAGGTTGGTGATGACGGCCGCCACGTGGGGCATCTGCGCCATCCCGGCGAAGGTCGCTCCGCCCTTGAAGTCCGCGAGGACGAAGTTCAGCGTCTCCGACGAATGAGTGACCGCGAGGCCCAGGACCAGCGTGCGCAGCAACTCCGACTTGCCGGAGCCGGTGGCACCGACGCACAGGCCGTGGGGGCCCATGCCCTCCTGCGCGGCCTCCTTGAGGTCCAGCATCACGGGGCGGCCGTCCTCGCCGACCCCGATCGGCACCCGCAGCCGCTCCGCCAGCGACCGCGGCCGCCAGGTGCGCTGGGTGTCGACGGACGCCGCGTCACCGAGGTTCAGCAGATCGGTGAACTCCAGGTTGGCGAGCAGTGGTTCGTCGTCGTCGCCGCCCGAGGCCATCCGCAGCGGGGCAAGCTGCCGGGCGAGGGCCTCGGCGGACTCATAGGAGAGGACGTCGGGGGTCCCTTCGTAGACGACGCCGTGTCCCGACTCCAGGTGCAGCGCTTCGGGCTGTACGACGATGGAGAGCTCGCCGCCGCCCGTGCTCAGATCGCCGGGGACCACCTCGAGGACGGTGACGCCCTGGAGGCCCTCGGGATTGGCCAGGACCGAGTCCGGCGGCAGGGAGAGGCCGTCGAGTACGACGACGATGTGGGGCTCCTCCGGCAGGGGTGCCGCGTTCGGGTGGAAGCGCGGGCGGCCGGTCAGCCGGGTGGCGAGCAGGTTCTCCAGCTCACGGCTGTCGCTGTCGATCAGCCTGCGGCTGCCCGCTCCGTCCACGGCACCGGGCGCCTGCACGTGC
Organism: Streptomyces sp. WAC04114; assembly: GCF_019733245.1. Lineage (NCBI taxonomy): Bacteria > Bacillati > Actinomycetota > Actinomycetes > Kitasatosporales > Streptomycetaceae > Streptomyces > Streptomyces sp. WAC04114. The sequence continues at coordinate 14,102 of NZ_JAIGQA010000169.1, read as the reverse complement.
GGCAGCCACTTGGCCCACTCCCAGTGGGGCAGTGCCTCGCGGCCCGCCGCGACCACGATGAGCAGATCCTCCGGGGAGTGCAGCGCGGCCAGCGAGCCGGCCATGGCCCGGGCGGAGGACCGTACGGACTGCGGATCGCCGCTGATCGTGACGTGGTAGAACGCCCGCAACGAGACCGCCATCGGCAGGTCGTCCAGGGTGCTGTGGACGGCGAGGAAGCGCTGCATCGCACCCGCGGTCAGCGGCTCCAGTTGCGCGACAGGGGCGGTCTCGGGGGCGACGAGTGCCCTGGCGAGGGCCTGCGCGCCGAGACCGATGCGGACCTGGGCGAAGTCCTCGTCGCCGGGGCGTCGTTCCCACACCCGGCTGCCCTCGGCGACCAGGGCCCACAGCTGTTCGGGGGAGGGGTGCAGGAAGTACTGCGCGTCACGCTGTGCCTTCGCCGTCTCGACGGCGGTGACCCGGGTCTGCCCCAGGTAGCTCAAGTAGTCCCTGCGCATGTCCGCCAACTCCCCCTGGGAGCCTCGGCGGAAGCGGATCACCATCGCCACGGACATGGCGATCGTCGAGGCGATCATGATCATGCCCATGATCCTCATGAACGGCTGCCCGCTCGTGAAGAAGAAGACCACCGAGCCCCCCATGCCGAGCGTCGGCAGGAGTTGCATCAGCACGCTCTCCCGGTGGCCCCGCGGCAGTTCGGGCGGAGGCTGCAGCACGATCTCCTGCGTGGGCACTTCGGACGGCAGCACCCGAGGCGGGCGCTTCACGACGATGTGGCTCACTGACATCCATTCCCTCGACCAGCCCGAGAGTCCGTCCGCCGCCCCGTGTCAGGCGGACGCAGGCCGCCGCGCGATCCTACTGACTGCAATGGGGACAAGGGGCGATAGGGTGCCGGAAGTTCGCGTGGGCACATGCGAGTTGAGCCGGAGCAAACGGGGCATTCCGTGAGATCCGGCGGGCTGCGGAACCCTGGCGACGGCACGCAGGGCTGTTCCCACGACCTCGCCGGATGGCCGGTTGCGGGGGACAGCGACAACCGCGTGGGACTTCCGTACCCACCGTAGGTAGAAAATCATCACTGAGGGGGAGCAGCAGGTGAGCATGACGGCCTCCGCGGCAGCCACCGGAAGGGGACCCGGTACGGGAACTCCCGCCGGGGCGGGCACGGGTCTCGGTTTCTGCCGCGTCACCATCGTCGCGCCCGACAGCCGGATCGACGTGGCGCTGCCCGACGACATCCCGGTCGCCGACCTCTATCCGGAGATCCTGACCCTCACCCGGCAAAGTCCCGCCGAGGGCGCGCCCGTCGGCTACCACCTGGTCCGCCGTGACGGCACTGTCCTCGACAGTGCCCGTTCCTTCGCCGCCCAGCGCATCCTCGACGGCGAACTCCTCGCGCTGCGCCCGTTCTCCGAGTCGCTGCCGCCCGCCGTCTTCGACGACGTCTCCGAGGCGGTCGCCTCCGCCGTGACCAGCGAGCGCACCCTGTGGAGCGGCGACCTGACGCGCGCGGCCGGTCTCGCCGGGGGAGGCGTCCTGCCGGTCCTGCTCGCCTTCGTGGCCTGGATGGGCGACCCGCTGCACGACATGAACAGCCTGCCCGGCATCCTCGCCGGCGTCGCCGGTCTCCTCCTGGTCGTCCTGGCCTGCGTGCGCGCCCGGGTCTACGACGACCGGGCCTCGGCCATCGCCCTGGGGCTCGGCGCCCTCCCCAACGTCGGCGTGGCCGGCTCGGGGCTCCTGCCGCTCGCCGACGGACAGGGCATCGGCCGGCTCCAGTTCCTGCTCGCCTGTGCGGCGGTGCTGCTGGCCTCGGTCCTGCTCACCCTGTGCTCGCCGAGCGGGGACGGCCCGTTCGTCGCCTTCGTCGTGGCCTCCGCCGTCAGCTTGATCGCCGTGTTCGCGGGGATCCTCGCCGACTGGACGCCTTCCGAGATCGCCGCCCTGTGCGCCCCGATCGCCGTCGGAGGCCTGGCCTTCCTGCCGGGGCTGTCGATGCGCTTCGCCCGGCTGCCGATCGGCTTCGACGCCCCGAACACGGCCCCGCGCAGCGCGTACGACACAGACCCCGCCCCTCAGGAGCCGGTCGACGCCGAGCGGGTCGCCGCCCAGGCGCGGCGTGGACACGAACTCCTGGTCGGTCTGGTGGGCGGCTGCGCGCTGCTCGCCGTCGGTTCCTCGGCGGTTCTCGGGTTCTCCGAGAACGTCTGGGCCCAGCTCCTGGCCCTGGCGACCGGCCTGGCCATGCTGATGCGCGCCCATCTCTTCCGGTACACCGGCCAGGTGGCCCCCGTCCTGGCCGCCGGTCTCGCCTGTCTCGTACTGCTCGGCCTGGGGCTGGCACTCAATCCGCCGCACTCGGTCGTCCGCGAGGCCCTCACGGGCGACCGCAGCGACCTCGACCTCCGGACCATCTGGCTCGTCGCGGCGATCGCCGTGGCGGCCGCGCTCGTCACGGCGATCGGTTTGATCGTCTCGCGTGGCGGCCTCACCCCGTTCTGGGGACGCTTCCTGGAGATCGCCGAGGGCTTCGTACTGCTGACCCTGGTGCCGCTGACCCTGGCGGTGTTCGACGTGTACTCGGCAGTCCGCTCGATGACCAGCTGAGCCCCGCCCCGCTGCCCTCCGTGTTCACCCCGCCCATCCGGGCGGGGGATCCACGCACCTACAGGAAGCGTCGAACGACGCAGCGGGGCGTCGGTCCGCCGTCCAGCGAAGCAGGACGCAGGGCCGTCGCGGGACCCCTCTTCCCCACTCGGACACGGCGCAGACCGCCACCGGGCAGCGCCGCACAGGGCTCGTCGGCTCGATCACCGGGTCATTCGGGGAGTGCCCGATGACCCGGTAAGGGCTCCGGTGCCCACCGTCACTCCGGGCCAGGCCCCCCATTGCGGGGCGAGGACTCAAGATCGAACTCCCCGTCCCGCGCCCCCAGCACGAATGCCCGCCACTCCGCCTCCGTGTAGCGCAGTACCGTGTCCGGGTCGAGCGACGACCGCATCGCCACGGCCCCCTCGGGCAGGTAGGCGATCTCGACCCGCTCCTCGTGATCCTCGGTGCCCGGCGCGCTGTGCCACTCGACACCGGAGATGTCGAGGGCGTACAGCTCGTCCCGCTCCCGCTCCTTGCGTGCCTTGATCTCCTCAGCCGTCTCCGCCATGCCGCAGCGACCCCTTCCCGACGTACGAACGATCCGAATCTGCTCACCCTAGTGGCCCCCTGCCCTCCGGCCGGGAGCTTCGGAGACCGGGGCAAAGAGGATCCCGACCGCCTGGTACCCTGGTCGACGGCCGTTTGTGTACGCACCCCCGGAGCCCAGCGCTCTGGAGGCCGCGCTCAGCGGATCCCCGCCTCCCGAGTAACGGAAGCTCCCCCGAGACACAGACCGGGGGCACTCGGTGGCCCATCACAGACTACGAGGAGTACGCGTGCCGCTCGACGCCGCTACGAAGAAGCAGATCATCAGCGAGTTCGGCCAGAAGGAGGGCGACACTGGCTCCCCCGAGGTCCAGGTCGCCATGCTCTCGCGCCGCATCTCGGACCTGACCGAGCACCTCAAGACCCACAAGCACGACCACCACTCCCGCCGTGGTCTGCTGATCCTGGTGGGTCAGCGTCGCCGCCTTCTCCAGTACCTGGCGAAGAAGGACATCCAGCGCTTCCGTGCGCTGGTCGACCGCCTGGGCATCCGCCGCGGTGCGGCGGGCGCCAAGTAAGACGCCGTGAGGGGAGCGGTTCCCGAAGGAAAGGGGACCGCTCCCTTTGCTGTACGTGCGGAGTGTCACCGCTGCTTTGTAGTGTGGTAGCACAACGCAATACGGACGACACAGCACAACAAGAAGAGGAGAGGCGCACCTAGCCGCCGCCGGTCCTCGGTAGTGGCCCCCGGGGGAAGTGAGCCCGGGTGCTTCGATCGAAGACCGGCCCGCACAGCCCGGAGCGCTTCTCCGCAACCGTCCCCCTGCCACACGGGCAGCGACGGGACGAAGACGAGGAGATAGCACTAGTGGAGAACGAGACCCACTACGCCGAGGCCGTCATCGACAATGGCGCCTTCGGTACCCGCACCATCCGCTTCGAGACGGGCCGCCTGGCCAAGCAGGCCGCCGGCTCCGCCGTGGCGTACCTGGACGACGACACCATGGTGCTGTCGGCCACCACCGCCTCCAAGAACCCCAAGGACCAGCTCGACTTCTTCCCCCTCACGGTGGACGTCGAGGAGCGGATGTACGCCGCCGGCAAGATCCCCGGCAGCTTCTTCCGCCGCGAGGGACGTCCCTCTGAGGACGCGATCCTCACCTGCCGCCTGATCGACCGCCCGCTGCGCCCCTCCTTCAAGAAGGGCCTGCGCAACGAGATCCAGGTCGTCGCCACGATCATGGCGCTCAACCCCGACCACCTGTACGACGTCGTCGCGATCAACGCCGCGTCCGCGTCCACGCAGCTGGCCGGCCTGCCCTTCTCCGGCCCGATCGGCGGCGTCCGCGTCGCGCTGATCAACGGCCAGTGGGTGGCCTTCCCGACGCACACCGAGCTCGAGGACGCCGTCTTCGACATGGTCGTCGCGGGCCGCACCCTGGAGGACGGCGACGTCGCGATCATGATGGTCGAGGCCGAGGCCACCGAGAAGACCATCAAGCTGGTCGAGGGCGGCGCCGAGGCGCCGACCGAGGAGGTCGTCGCCGCCGGTCTGGAAGCCGCGAAGCCCTTCATCAAGGTGCTCTGCAAGGCCCAGGCCGACCTCGCGTCGAAGGCCGCCAAGCCCACCGGCGAGTTCCCGGTCTTCCTGGACTACCAGGACGACGTACTCGAGGCCCTCACCGCCGCCGTCAAGCCGGAGCTCGCCTCCGCGCTGACCATCCCCGGCAAGCAGGAGCGCGAGGCCGAGCTGGACCGCGTCAAGGCGCTCGCCGCCGAGAAGCTCCTCCCGGAGTTCGAGGGCCGCGAGAAGGAGATCTCCGCCGCGTACCGCTCGCTGACCAAGACCCTGGTCCGTGAGCGCGTCATCAAGGAGAAGAAGCGCATCGACGGCCGCGGTGTCACCGACATCCGCACCCTGGCCGCCGAGGTCGAGGCCATCCCGCGGGTCCACGGTTCCGCCGTGTTCGAGCGTGGCGAGACCCAGATCCTGGGCGTCACCACCCTGAACATGCTCCGCATGGAGCAGCAGCTGGACACCCTCTCCCCGGTGACCCGCAAGCGCTACATGCACAACTACAACTTCCCGCCGTACTCCGTCGGTGAGACGGGCCGCGTCGGCTCCCCGAAGCGCCGCGAGATCGGCCACGGTGCCCTCGCCGAGCGCGCCATCGTGCCGGTCCTGCCGACGCGCGAGGAGTTCCCCTACGCGATCCGCCAGGTTTCCGAGGCGCTGAGCTCCAACGGCTCGACGTCCATGGGCTCGGTCTGCGCCTCCACCATGTCGCTGCTGAACGCCGGTGTGCCGCTGAAGGCCCCCGTCGCCGGTATCGCCATGGGCCTGATCTCCCAGGAGATCGAGGGCGAGACGCACTACGTCACCCTCACCGACATCCTCGGTGCGGAGGACGCCTTCGGCGACATGGACTTCAAGGTCGCCGGCACCAAGGAGTTCGTGACCGCCCTCCAGCTCGACACCAAGCTGGACGGCATTCCGGCCTCCGTCCTGGCCGCGGCCCTCAAGCAGGCCCGTGACGCCCGCCTCCACATCCTCGACGTGATGATGGAAGCGATCGACACGCCGGACGAGATGTCCCCGAACGCCCCGCGGATCATCACCGTCAAGATCCCCGTGGACAAGATCGGCGAGGTCATCGGCCCCAAGGGCAAGATGATCAACCAGATCCAGGAGGACACCGGCGCCGACATCACGATCGAGGACGACGGCACGATCTACATCGGCGCGGTCGACGGACCGTCCGCCGAGGCCGCCCGCACCACGATCAACGGCATCGCCAACCCGACCATGCCGGAGGTCGGCGAGCGCTACCTGGGTACGGTCGTCAAGACGACCACCTTCGGCGCGTTCGTGTCGCTGCTCCCGGGCAAGGACGGTCTGCTGCACATCTCGCAGATCCGCAAGCTCGCCGGCGGCAAGCGCGTGGAGAACGTCGAGGACGTCCTCGGTGTGGGCCACAAGGTCCAGGTCGAGATCGCCGAGATCGACTCCCGCGGCAAGCTCTCCCTGATCCCCGTGATCGAGGGCGAGGAAGGCTCGGACGAGAAGAAGGACGACGCCGACAAGTGACGTCCCAGCGCTCCAAGGCGACGGCCCGCACCTCTTCGGAGGCGCGGGCCGTCGCCCGTACCCAAACCCTCATCAAGGGCGAGAACGGCATCGGTACGGTCCGCAAGACCACCCTCCCCGGCGGCCTGCGCATCGTCACCGAAACCCTGCCCTCGGTCCGCTCCGCGACCTTCGGCATCTGGGCGCACGTCGGCTCCCGCGACGAGACCCCGGCCCTGAACGGCGCGACCCACTACCTGGAGCACCTGCTCTTCAAGGGCACCAGCCGCAGGTCGGCCCTGGACATCTCTGCCGCGCTCGACGCGGTCGGCGGCGAGATGAACGCGTTCACGGCGAAGGAGTACACGTGCTACTACGCACGCGTGCTCGACAACGACCTGCCGCTCGCCATCGACGTCGTCTGCGACATGCTGACCGGCTCGCTGATCCGCGAGGACGACGTCAACGTCGAGCGGGGCGCCATCCTCGAAGAGATCGCCATGACCGAGGACGACCCGGGCGACTGCGTGCACGACCTGTTCGCGCACACGATGTTCGGCGACAACCCCCTCGGCCGCCCGGTCCTCGGCACGGTCGACACGGTCAACGCCCTCACCGCCGACCGCATCCGCCGCTTCTACAAGAAGCACTACGACCCGACCCACCTGGTCGTCGCCTGCGCCGGCAACATCGACCACGCCAAGGTCGTCCGGCAGGTCCGAGCCGCCTTCGAGAAGGCCGGCGCCTTCGACGACCTCGCCGCCGACCCGGTCGCCCCGCGCGGCGGCACGCGTGCCCTGCGCACCGCGGGCCGCGTCGAGCTGATCGACCGCAAGACCGAGCAGGCGCACGTCGTGCTCGGCATGCCGGGCCTGGCCCGCACGGACGAACGGCGCTGGGCGCTGGGCGTGCTGAACACCGCCCTGGGCGGCGGCATGTCCTCCCGCCTCTTCCAGGAGGTCCGCGAGAAGCGCGGCCTCGCCTACAGCGTGTACTCGTACACCTCGGGCTTCGCCGACTGCGGCCTGTTCGGCGTCTACGCCGGCTGCCGGCCCTCGCAGGTGCACGACGTGCTGAAGATCTGCCGCGACGAACTCGACCAGGTCGCCGAGCACGGCCTCTCGGACGACGAGATCGGGCGGGCGATCGGCCAGCTCCAGGGCTCCACGGTCCTGGGCCTGGAGGACACCGGCGCGCTGATGAACCGTATCGGCAAGAGCGAGCTGTGCTGGGGCGAGCAGATGTCCGTCGACGACATGCTCTCCCGGATCGCGTCGGTCACCCCGGACGACGTCCGCGAGGTAGCCCGCGAGATCCTGGGACGGCGGCCCTCCCTGTCGGTCATCGGCCCACTCAAGGACAAACAGGCGGCCCGCCTGAACGACGCCGTCGCCTGACAATCCCCCTGGTGAAGGAAGCACAAGAGATGAGCAAGCTGCGCGTGGCGGTCCTCGGCGCCAAGGGCCGGATCGGCTCGGAAGCCGTACGAGCCGTCGAAGCCGCCGAGGACATGGAACTGGTCGCCGCCCTCGGCCGGGGCGACAAGCTGGAGACACTGACCGAATCCGGCGCCCAGGTCGCGGTCGAACTGACCACGCCCGACTCGGTCATGGCCAACCTCGAGTTCTGCGTCGGCCACGGCATCCACGCGGTCGTCGGCACCACCGGCTGGACCGACGAGCGCCTCGCGCAGCTGAACGGCTGGCTCTCCGCCGCACCCGAGACGGGCGTGCTCATCGCGCCGAACTTCTCCATCGGGGCCGTCCTGAACATGAAGTTCGCGCAGATCGCGGCACCGTACTTCGAGTCGGTGGAGGTCATCGAACTCCACCACCCGAAGAAGGTCGACGCCCCGTCGGGCACCGCCACGCGCACCGCCCAGCTCATCGCGTCGGCTCGTGCCGAGGCGGGTGCGGCCCCGGCACCGGACGCCACGGAGACGGCCCTGGACGGCGCGCGAGGGGCGGACGTCGACGGCATCCCCGTGCACTCCGTCCGCCTGCGCGGCCTGCTGGCCCACCAGGAGGTCCTGCTGGGCGGCGAGGGCGAGACGCTGACCATCCGGCACGACTCGCTCCACCACAGCAGCTTCATGCCGGGCATCCTGCTCGGCGCCCGCCGCGTGGTGAGCACCCCGGGCCTGACGTTCGGCCTGGAACACTTTCTGGACCTGAACTGAGCCCCTGACCGTCATGCGCGCGAAGCTCACCTACGCCGTCACCGCCGCCGTCCTGGTCGTCTACTTCGTCCTGGTCGGCAGCCGTGGCGTCCTGCTCATCGAAACCGGCACGCCCCTCACCGTCACCTTGGGTGTCGCCGTGCTGATCCTGCCGGTCATCGGCCTGTGGTTCCTGTGGAAGAACACCCAGTTCGCCCGCAGGGCCAATCAACTCGCCGCCGAACTCGACGCCGAGGGCGGGCTGCCCGTCGACGAACTGCGGCGCACCCCCAGCGGCCGCATCGACCGCGACTCGGCCGACGAGGTCTTCGCCAGGCGCAAGGCCGAGACGGAGGACGCCCCCGACGACTGGCGCACCTGGTTCCGCCTCGCCGTCGCCTACCACGACGCCCGCGACACCCCGCGCGCTCGCAGGGCGATGCAGCACGCGATCGCCCTGCACGACGGCAAGCAGTCCGAAGCGGCCTGAGCCGCGGCCCACTCATGACGGCGGGGCCGGACCGTTCTCACGGTCCGGCCCCGCCGTCATACGGTCGAGGGCGTCAGCGTGGGCCGTACTCCTCGGCCCACGCCTCCACCGAGTCCGCCGCCCGGTCGAACGCCTCCGCGCGGCCCAGGAAGTCCGCGTTGTGCGTCGTCATCAACGGCGTCGGGCCGGCAGCGTCCTGGCCCCGGCGGCCGAGCAGCAGCGCTTGCCCCTGCACGGTCCGGGGCAGCCCCAGCCAGCGCACCGGCTGCTGCGCCGTACGCACGGAGACGACCTGCTCCCAGGACGCCGTACGCGTCGTGAGGAAACCCACGTGCCGCAGCCCGCGCGCGCTGACCCACACGCCCATGCGCAGCAGCCGCAGCGCCGCGGCGATGACGACCAGCGCGAGCGCGAACACCACGGCGGCCGAAGCCGGTTCGGCCGTCGCGGCGATGATGACGGCCGCGAACAGCACGAACGAGGCGAGCAGCAGCGCGAGCGCCGCGACGCCGACGCGCCAGGGCCCCGGCCGGTACGGCCGCCGCCAGCGGTCACGGTCGTCGTAGGGCAACGGAACGTCGTCCGTCGCCTCGAAAACGCGGTCGGCCGTCAGGAAGGGCAGGGGCACGGCGGGTCCTCACTCGATCCATGCGTGGGCTGTGCCCGGTGAGGCTACCGATCTGTGTGCCCGGTCACCACTGGCGGGGGGCCGGATGGAGTCACCGCCGCAGCGGTGCGCTTCAGCGCCTGTCGGACGCCTGCGACTGCTGAGGCTGATCAGTCGTCTTGCCGGGCGTCAGCGCGGGCGTCCCGACGACCAGGGACCCCACGAGCCCCGCCACGATGGTGAGCCCCAGCAGCCAACGCCCGGCCATCTGACCGACGGAGGACCGCTCGCGAGGCGGGGGAGTGACATTGCTGCGGAACCTGTCGGCCTCGGCGACGAAGGCAAACGGTACGGGTTCACGCCGACCGAACATCAGGGGTACGTCTCCTTCAAGGGTGGAACGGATCACTTTCGTCTGTAGAGACGAACGAACTCCCTCAGAGGTGCCCTGTTTCACCAACTTCATTGCGGCACGCCACCGATCGTGCCGAATCGGCCGGGCCGTAGAGTGGCGTCGCCACACGACGAGATGGGAAGGCCCTGCCAACCGTGACCGACACTCCCGCCGACGACCTCAAACCCAGCTACCGCAGCGACGTCACCGTCGAGCTGGTCAAGCACACCGCGTCCGACGCGGACGTCCTCTTCGCCGCCCGCGTCTCGACCCTCGGCGAGCAGTCGCTGGACGAGCTGAAGAAGGACCCCGAGCGTTCCAAGGGCCTGATCAACTACCTGATGCGGGACCGGCACGGCAGCCCCTTCGAGCACAACTCGATGACCTTCCTCATCAGCGCCCCGATCTTCGTCTTCCGCGAGTTCATGCGGCACCGCGTCGGCTGGTCGTACAACGAGGAGAGCGGCCGCTACCGCGAGCTCCAGCCCGTCTTCTACGTCCCCGACGAGTCCCGCAAGCTGGTCCAGGAGGGCCGCCCGGGCAAGTACGTCTTCGTCGAGGGCACCCAGGCCCAGCAGGAGCTGACCGGCCGCGTCATGGAGGACTCGTACCGGCAGGCGTACGAGGCCTACCAGGAGATGCTCGCCGCCGGCGTCGCCCGCGAGGTGGCCCGTGCCGTCCTCCCGGTCGGCCTGTACTCCTCGATGTACGCCACCTGCAACGCCCGCTCGCTGATGCACTTCCTCGGCCTGCGCACCCAGCACGAGCTGGCGAAGGTCCCCTCCTTCCCCCAGCGCGAGATCGAGATGGTCGGCGAGAAGATGGAGGCCGAGTGGGCTCGGCTCATGCCGCTCACCTACGCGGCCTTCAACGGGAATGGACGCGTGGCGCCGTAACGCGGCCCAGGTCACCTGGTCAGGTACAGATGTACGGTTCAGCCGCGCGAAGTGTCCGTATTGCGGCATTTGGAGAAGTTCATCTAGCCTGATCAAACGGGTCCGGCACTGCTTGAACCCCCGAGCAGGCAGTGCCGGGCTCCACCTTTGTCACGACTTGTCGCCTGCCCCATGGGCAGACCCGGTCCTGAGCAACGAGTAGCGTGTAACCCATGGCTCCGACCTCGACTCCGCAGACCCCCTTCGGGCGGGTCCTCACCGCCATGGTCACGCCCTTCACGGCGGACGGCGCACTCGACCTCGACGGCGCGCAGCGGCTCGCCGCCCACCTGGTGGACGCAGGCAACGACGGCCTGGTCATCAACGGCACCACCGGCGAGTCCCCGACCACCAGCGACGCGGAGAAAGCGGATCTCGTACGGGCGGTCCTGGAGGCGGTCGGCGACCGAGCCCACGTGGTGGCCGGAGTCGGCACCAACGACACCCACCACAGCATGGAGCTCGCCCGGGCGGCGGAGCGCGTCGGCGCTCACGGCCTGCTCGTCGTGACCCCGTACTACAACAAGCCCCCGCAGGAAGGCCTCTACCGGCACTTCACGGCCGTCGCCGACACCACCGGCCTTCCGGTGATGCTCTACGACATCCCCGGCCGCAGCGGCGTCCCGATCAACACCGAGACGCTCGTCCGCCTCGCCGAGCACCCGCGGATCGTCGCCAACAAGGACGCCAAGGGCGACCTCGGCCGCGCCAGCTGGGCCATCGCCCGCTCCGGCCTCGCCTGGTACTCCGGCGACGACATGCTGAACCTGCCCCTGCTCTCGGTCGGGGCGGTCGGCTTCGTCTCGGTCGTCGGCCACGTCGTCACCCCCGAGCTGCGCGCTCTCGTCGAGGCGTACACCTCGGGCGACGTCCAGAAGGCCACCGAGATCCACCAGCGACTGCTCGCCGTCTACACGGGTATGTTCCGCACGCAGGGCGTCATGACGACCAAGGCCGCCCTCGCCCTGCAGGGACTGCCCAGCGGGCCCCTGCGTGCCCCCATGGTCGAGTGCGCGCCCGAGGAGATCGAGCAACTCAAGATCGATCTTGCCGCGGGCGGGGTACAGCTCTGACATCAGACTTCGCGCGGACCCCCGCGCACCTGCTTCACAACTGAATAAGCGGGCCACCGGTGCCCGCGCACCCCACACAGACAACTGCTTCTGCACGAACGTCACGCGCGCCACGTGCCCACCGGTACGTGGCGTGCGTGGTGAGGAGAGTCTTTTGAGTCATCCGCATCCCGAACTCCGCACGCCCCCGCCGCTCCCCGAAGGCGGCCTGCGCGTCACCCCGCTCGGCGGCCTCGGCGAGATCGGCCGCAACATGACGGTCTTCGAATTCGGCGGCCGCCTTCTCATCGTCGACTGCGGCGTGCTCTTCCCCGAGGAGGAGCAGCCCGGCATCGACCTGATCCTGCCGGACTTCTCGTCCATCAGGGATCGCCTCGACGACATCGAGGGCATCGTGCTCACGCACGGGCACGAGGACCACATCGGCGGTGTCCCTTTCCTCCTGCGCGAGAAGCCCGACATCCCGCTGATCGGCTCCAAGCTGACCCTCGCCCTCATCGAGGCCAAGCTCCAGGAGCACCGCATCCGCCCCTACACCCTGGAGGTGGCGGAGGGGCACCGTGAGCGCATCGGGCCCTTCGACTGCGAGTTCATCGCCGTCAACCACTCCATCCCGGACGCACTGGCCGTGGCCATCCGCACGCCCGCGGGCATGGCGGTCCACACCGGCGACTTCAAGATGGACCAGCTCCCGCTGGACAGCCGCCTCACGGACCTGCACGCTTTCGCACGTCTGAGCGAGGAAGGCATCGACCTCCTCCTCTCGGACTCGACGAACGCCGAGGTGCCGGGCTTCGTCCCGCCCGAGCGGGAGATCTCCAACGTCCTGCGCCAGGTCTTCGCCGGCGCCCGCAAGCGCATCATCGTCGCGAGCTTCGCCAGCCATGTGCACCGCATCCAGCAGATCCTGGACGCCGCACACGAGTACGGCCGCCGGGTCGCCTTCGTCGGCCGCTCCATGGTCCGCAACATGGGCATCGCGCGGGACCTCGGATACCTGAAGGTCCCCCCGGGCCTGGTGGTCGACGTCAAGACGCTCGACGACCTCCCGGACAGCGAGGTCGTCCTGGTCTGCACGGGCTCCCAGGGCGAACCGATGGCGGCCCTGTCCCGCATGGCCAACCGCGACCACCAGATCCGCATCGTCCAGGGCGACACGGTGATCCTCGCGTCGTCCCTGATCCCCGGCAACGAGAACGCGGTCTACCGCGTGATCAACGGCCTCACTCGTTGGGGCGCCAACGTGGTCCACAAGGGCAACGCCAAGGTCCACGTCTCCGGCCACGCCTCCGCGGGCGAGCTGCTGTACTTCTACAACATCTGCCGCCCGAAGAACCTGATGCCGGTGCACGGTGAATGGCGCCACCTGCGGGCCAACGCCGAGCTGGGCGCCCTGACCGGCGTCCCGCACGACCGCATCGTCATCGCCGAGGACGGCGTCGCCGTCGACCTCGTCGAAGGCAAGGCCAAGATCTCCGGCAAGGTCCAGGCGGGCTACGTCTACGTCGACGGCCTCTCGGTCGGTGACGTCGGCGAGCCGGCGCTGAAGGACCGCAGGATCCTCGGCGACGAGGGCATCATCTCGGTCTTCCTCGTCATCGACTCGTCCACCGGGAAGATCACCGGCGGCCCGCACATCCAGGCCCGCGGCTCCGGCATCGAGGATTCCGCCTTCGCTGACGTGGTCCCCCGGATCACGGAGGTACTCGAACGCTCCGCGCAGGACGGCGTGGTCGAGCCCCACCAGCTTCAGCAGCTCGTACGCCGCACGCTGGGCAAGTGGGTCTCGGACACCTACCGGCGCCGTCCGATGATCCTGCCTGTGGTGGTGGAGGTCTGACGGTCCGTCGGGCCTGAGCAAGGCCCAACTGGGAGCGGGGCGCCTCGATTTGCATCGAGGCGCCCCGCTCCAGTAGGTTTACAACTCCTCCCGACGGGGCACCCGGGCCAACTTAGGCACCGGGGACCATGCCCGGCCGGGAAGGAAAATCCGACTCAGAACTTCTGATAAAGTCGGGTCCGCCGGAAAGGGAAACGCGAAAGCGGGAACCTGGAAAGCACCGAGGAAATCGGATCGAAAAGGATCTGATAGAGTCGGAAACGCAAGACCGAAGGGAAGCCCGGAGGAAAGCCCGAGAGGGTGAGTACAAAGGAAGCGACCGTTCCTTGAGAACTCAACAGCGTGCCAAAAGTCAACGCCAGATATGTTGATACCCCGTCCATCGGATCACCGA